>NZ_BTPW01000019.1:0-65066 GCF_036246185.1 Lactiplantibacillus paraxiangfangensis | reverse complement strand
TTCTCAGTAGTGTGGCGACGATGGCGAGAAGGATACACCTGTTCCCATGTCGAACACAGAAGTTAAGCTTCTTAGCGCCGAGAGTAGTTGGGGGATCGCTCCCTGCGAGGGTAGGACGTTGCCATGCAAAGTTAGGATCAGCTGAGGCTGGTTCTTTTTTTTTACATCAAAATGATTATAACAAAACCATAGCGCCGGTAGGGTTCCTCATCAGGAAACCCTACCGGCGCTTTTTTGCGTGCACTGAAACGGATTGACAATCGTGCGACCTGTTACGGATAACTTGGCATAAAAATAAAGTTATAAAATTGGTTGTGTCAATCAGCTAGATATTAAAAATTAAATATTAAAAGACAATTTAAATACTATAAAGAGAATTCGATGATAATATCACTAAACCCGATGACAATATTGGTTTCGGAAAAATAAATATGATATTATTTTAAGTACAGGTGCTTATCTATATTGTTGATTAACCATTTACGGGCATTATATCTATGGATAATAAATAAGTTATAAAAGATAAGCATCCGGGCATCAATATGACTATTTTGAATAAATATATATGGGGATTAATCGCGCTATTTAGTTACTTTGACTAATAAATATATTTAGATTCAAACGACTTTCGACAAGTGGAAGGGGACCATCATGAAGTTAGAAAATCAAAAATCACATTATAAGATGTATAAAAAAGGTAAGTTCTGGATTTTTGCTGGCGTGACCTTGCTTACGCTAAGTGCTAATACGGCCATTGCCCATGCGGACACTGATCAAAATGCAAACGCTTCCGATAATCAAGAAAACACTGATCAAGCTGCTTCGTCATTGCAGGATGCGGTCGTGCCATTAACGTCTGGAACGACTCAGTCTGAGGAGACTACCAAAGAAACACCAACATCAGCTGAACCCCAAGATAATCAACAAGAAGAATCAAAGGCCGGGTCACAAGAAGCGACTTCTGAAGATCCGGGCACGTTAAAGACATCAGCCGCTCAGAATAACCAGTTAAAAATACAAGATCAACGTTCAGTGGCTAACTCGCCGGTTGAATCGGAAGGGACTAAGACGGAAACCGTTACTGAAGAATCTGATACACCAGCTCCAGTTAGTGAGACTAACGAAGAGAAGACAATCAGCAGTGAAGAACCGACGACGCAGGCCGCTCCCGCTGAACAGCCAGCATCATTGAAAATGGCTAAGCAGGCTCGCACCGTTAAAGCGGATGCAACCATTGTTGATAGTAATACGTTGTCAGTTGAAGGTGGTAGTTCATGGACAATTGATAGCAATGGGGTTTTAACAATTGGCGCGGGTAATTGGAAAAACATTGCGGGTGATGCTAATTCATGGACCAAGAGTACAACTTATTGGAAAACAGTAACGACTGTTAATATTACTGGGCCAGTCGTAGGAACTGGTTCATTGGTTAACGTTTTTTTTAAGCAAGTCAATTTTACAATTAAACCAATTACGAGCATCACTGGATTAGAAAATGTTAATACTGATAACGCCACTAGTTTCAGCGGTATGTTTAGTGGGAATAAAATTACAGATTTTACGGGTATTGAAAAGTGGAATACAAGTAACGTTACTAGTATGAGCAATATGTTCTCAAGTAATCAAGTCACCGATGAAAAGCTACTTCCAGTTCAAAACTGGGACGTCAGTAACGTTACTGAAATGGACGGCATGTTTTCTAATATGCCTTTGACTAGTCTTGATTTAAGTAACTGGCATCCGACAAGCTTAACATCAGTTGGTGGGATTTTTTTGAACTCGAGTAAACTAGCCAGTGTAAACTTTGACGGTTGGCAGACTGGTACCATAACGCAAGCTGCAAATATGTTTAGTGGAGCTAGCAGTCTAACTTCATTGGATCTTTCTGGGTTTGATTTGACTGCGCTAAAGCAAGCAGCTGTTGTTACTATGCTGTCAGGTACAACTAGCCTTAAACAGCTGACGTTGGGCGATAATTCGCGTCTAATGGTCGGCACTAATAATGCCGGCTTGCCCGAAATTCCGGTTAGTGCAAACTACACTGGCAAGTGGGTTGCCGCTGAAAAGGACGCTAACGGGAACTGGGTCGCTGCAACTAAGGATGCGGCCGGGACCAGTGCCGAACTGATGGCACTTTACAGTATGGGGAGCACCGTTCCAACTGGAACCATTACCTATATTTGGCAAGAGGCCGAACCCGTTGCCGCGGGTAAAGTAAACGTTCAGTATGTCGATGAAACCGGCAAGGTGATTGCGACGGCGGATGAAGCCACTTATCCAGATGGTCAGTGGGTCGGAAAACAGTATACGACCACGCCAAAGAATATCGCCGGGTATGAATTTTTCCAAGTAGATTCAAGCGGCCTAGCTGCTAATGGCACATTAACGGCAGATGGTGGTACGGTCACGTATATCTATCGTCAAGCTGCTGAAAAGGTGAACGTGGAGTACGTCGATGAATCCGGCAATGTCATTGGTACCGGTGAAGCCACTTATCCAGACGGTCAATGGGTCGGAAAACAGTATACGACCGAGCAAAAGGATATAGATGGTTATGAATTCGTTCGCGTGGATTCGGATGGTTTGGCTGCTAACGGAACGTTAACTGCGGATGGTGGAACGGTCAAATACGTCTACCGCCAAGCCGCGGGTAAAGTGAACGTTCAGTACGTTGATGAAGCTGGTAACGTTATCAAGACGGGTGAAGCCGACTATCCAGATGGCCAGTGGGTTGGTCAGAAGTATACGACTGAGCAAAAAGATTTAGATGGTTACGAATTTGTTCGTGTAGATTCCGATGGCTTAGCTGCTGATGGAACGCTGACAGCTAAGGGTGGTACGGTGACCTATGTCTACCGCCAAGCTGCTGGAAAAGTGAACGTTCAGTACGTTGATGAAGCTGGTAACGTCATTGATACGGGCGAAGCCACTTATCCAGACGGTCAATGGGTTGGTCAGAAGTATACGACCGAACAAAAGGATTTAGATGGTTACGAATTTGTCCGCGTAAATTCCGATGGCTTAGCTGCCGATGGAACACTGACAGCCAAGGGTGGTACGGTCACGTATGTTTATCGTCAAGCTGCTGGAAAAGTGAACGTCCAGTACGTTGATGAAGCTGGTAACGTCATTAAGACGGGCGAAGCTACCTATCCAGATGGACAGTGGGTTGGTCAGAAGTATACAACCGAACAAAAGGACCTAGACGGTTATGAATTTGTCCGCGTAGATTCCAAGGACTTGGATGCAACCGGGACGTTGACAGCTAAGGGTGGTACGGTCACGTATGTTTATCGTCAAGCTGCTGGCAAAGTCAATGTTCAGTATGTCGATGAAGCCGGTAATGTTATCAAGACTGGTGAAGCCGACTATCCAGATGGTCAGTGGGTCGGTCAGAAGTATACGACCGAGCAAAAGAATCTAGATGGCTATGAATTTGTCCGTGTAGATTCCAAAGGCTTAGCCGCTAACGGCACGTTAACGGCCAATGGTGGTACGGTGACGTATATTTACCGGGCAATTCCCGCCACTCAGGGAACGGTCAATATCAATTTTATTGATGATACGACTGGCAAAACGTTAACGACTAAGACTCAGACGGGAGCTGAAGGGGCCCAGGTCGACTTCAGTACCGCGGAATTGATCAAGTATTATAAATCATTAGGATACGTTCTAGTGAGTGATAATTATCCTACTGACGGTGTCACTTATAACGATGGCACGCAGACGTTTAGTGTCCACTTGAAGCATGAAATGATCGCCGTTCCCGCTGAAAGTAAAACGGTGAGCCAAACGATTCATTACGTCTACGCAAATGGGCAAACCGCGGCGGAGGACCACTACGCAAAATTGGTCTTTACCCGCCAAGGTCAACGTGATTTAGTCACTAATGAAATTGTCTGGGGTGCGTGGACTGCGGATGCAACGACGTTTAATGCGGTCACGTCACCAGTACTCAAAGGGTATCAAGCTGATCAGCCAACGGTCGTAGCTGTTATGGACGTCACAGCGGAGAGTGCGGACCAAGTCGTCACCGTAACGTATAAGGCGGATGCGGTTGATCCGGTCGATCCAGAAGTGCCGGTTGACCCAGACAAACCAGTTGATCCTGATAAACCAGTTGGACCGGAAAATCCTGGTGAACCCGACGTTGTTGATCCTGACAAACCGGTTGATCCAGGGACGCCAACCGTACCCGTTACACCAACGTTGCCAAGCAAGCCAGGTACTTCGACTCAGGTGGATAAGGATCAAGTTGTCGGGACTCGTCCGGGCAATACGGGAGTTGCCGATGCCACCGCACCAATTAAGCGTGCGACGGCAACAACACCAGCGGCTGCCCAAGCAACTGGCGACCTACCACAAACTAATGAAAATCGTCAACGCGGCGTATTGTCATTAGCGGGAGTTGGTTTACTCGCTATGTTGGGATGGTTCGGTTACCGTCGGAAGTCATAATCAGAACTAATGAATTTAAGTCGTTCTTTGTCAGCAACTGTTGATGACGAACAAAAAAGGAAATCAATTCAGTTCGAATTGGTTTCCTTTTTGTGTCCTGAGTTAATATTGATAATCGTATTGGCTTTTATTAAAGCCGATAATTGCCGTTACATTATCATGGTTACTCAGGCCTAGTAATAACTTGTTATTATGTTTTCTATCAATGTACATCGCGACTTTACCGTATCTATCGGTATTAAACGTGATGTAATGAGGCCCCAACAGCTGTTTGACTTTAGTTAAAGTCATTCCCATTGCTAAACCATTGTCAAAGTATGAACGGCAACGGGGGGCCTTATCTAATAATTTTAAGCCGACAATTGTATTGTTGGCGGTTGTCGTAACGTAAAAGGCATTCATGCCGCGGTGATTGTAGTCGTTCAATTTTGCCGTGTCACCTTCTTGTTTAACATAAGAAGAATCGGGTTTGAATTGATGACCTAGACTCAGCCGGTCATACGTGAGGTGGCTTAAGTCAGTCTCTTGAACCGTTAGAGAACCAAGCCGTTCCTTTAAAGTATCTCTATAAAGAAATCCAAGTGCTATGACCAGTATGAGTAATATTGGAATACTAATTTTCCAAAGCTTTTTCATGCTATTTCCCCGTGCAATCCGTGATGAACAATCGGACTGTATTTATTGTTTTTAAATTTTGATTCCTTAGAACATTATAATATATATCATGGTAATTATTTTTGGCAGTTAATAACGTTGGCTAATTTAATCATGGTCGATTTTGGGTGTAAAAATCGTGTAAATTCGTGATCATTAATTGTTATTAATAGCATTAAGTGCTATGTTATTAGCATATTTTATGAAGTGGAGTGATAGTAATGGCTAATATTGCTGTGGGAGATCGGGTTAAGTGCCAGAAAAATGGTAATACCGATTACGATTTCTATGCTAAAGTGGAAAAAGTTTACGAGAACTCCGCGTACGTCACGATTACCCATTATGATTTACGGGATGATATTAACGTGGGTGAGCTTCAATACCGGGCCGTGATTGCTTTAAAGAAAATGAAGGTTGCCCAACCAACGGACAGCGAAAAAGAAAAAATGCAGGCGGTTAGTGCAGCGATGTTGGCTGAATAAGCGTTCAGTCTAAGTACCGACCGGTTCCACGTAAAATGAATATTAAAGTTAAGGCTTGAGTCGATTGTGCTCAAGCCTTTTTTCGTGCACCCAAACTTCACTAAGCACCGTCCACGAAATTTTATCAGTAACCTAATCGAATATCCCTGTACATCATTGCTTAGAATGGTACAATGGATTATAGCAGTTAATAATAGTTCTAAAGTAAGAGGGAGGAATTATAATGAATGAAACCGATAAGACGCCGTCATTAACGGGTCGGCGACGATTTTGGTTCATTTTTACCTTGTTGACTGGGACGTGGACGATGTCCATTAGCCAGTCTTCATTGTCGACGGTTTACCCGACGTTTATGCGCGACTTTGGGATCTCCGCCTCAACGGTTCAATGGCTTACAACGGGATTCATGTTGACGATGGTTGTCATGATGCCAATCAGTCCCTGGTTATTGAACAACATTGGATTTAAGAAGTTGTTCTTAACCGTTCTGATTCTGTTTGATATTGGGTCAATTATTATTTATTTTGCGTCAAGCTTTCCGGTTATGATGGTTGGACGCTTAATTAAGGCCGCGGCGGTCGGGGTGCTGTTTCCTTCCTATCAGTCGATTTTACTGACGATTACGCCCGAAGAAAAACGTGGTACGACGATGGGAGTCGCGGGTCTGGTCATGGGATCAGCCTTAGCTTCTGGTCCAATTATTTCTGGGGTCGTTTTAAAGTTTACTGACTGGCACGGGTTGTTTGTCGTCTTCATTACGGTTGCGACGATTTTGATTTTTCTGAGCTTCCTAACGATTCAAGATGTGATGGTTAACAAACCATCGAAGCTCGATTTAATTTCTATCGTGACGTTGTTAGGCTTTGCGGGGATTCTGTACGTGGTCAATGAAATTGGCAAACCAAACGTTAACTGGACGTTCGGTTGGGCCTTGCTGATTGTGTCGATCTTGGCCGTAGCCTACTTTACGTACCGGCAATTTCATTTGGAAACGCCGTTATTGGAATTGCGCGTACTTAAAACGTTTAATTATGATTTAGCTATTTTTCTAACGGCGATTTCGTACGTTGCGTTGATCGTGGTCACCATTATTTTCCCACTGTACTATCAAGGTATTCTAAAAGTATCGCCTTTTGTATCCGGGATGGCGTTAGTTCCCGGCGCGGTTTTCTTGAGTATTTTAAACCCATTAACGGGGCGCTTAGCGGAGAAGATTGGGTATAAACAGATCATGTTACTCGGGATGAGTATGATCGTGCTAGGGTGGCTGATCTTAGCGCTCATTAGCCAAAAGTTAAACTTAATCACGATGATCTTGATTGCGGCCCTGATTGAAGGCGGGAACGCCTTTGTCATGATGCCAGCGGTGACCCTCGGTGCGAACTCGCTACCGAACGAGCTGATTTCTCACGGGACCGCCGTGATTACCACGGTACGGCAAATTCTAGGTTCAGCCGGGGTTGCCGTCGCAACGTTAGTTTTATCTAACGTAACGGCCGCACAGCTGAAAGCCGGAGCACCTACTTTGACAGCCAACTTACAGGGTTACCACACGGTTTTCTGGATGATGTTAGGCATTGAAATCGTGGGATTACTCTTAGCATTGCTATTACGGGATGGGCGTCAAACAAAGAAATAAGTAATATAACACAAATTATGATAAAAGCAGGTTTTCCGGGTAGTTAGTTCATCCGGAAAACCTGCTTTTATCAGTATCAATTAATTGATACTGTGTTTACTCTTGTTCGTTGGTTTGAATCTTAGCTAATTGCTGGTACTGACTAAGCATCCAGCTTTCATAAGTCTGATGGGCGGGTAACGTTTCGGTCACTTTTAGGACCGGAACGTCGTACTTTTTAGCTAGTTTGACCATATTGGTAATAATGTTACTATCCGTTTGGGTGTTTTCCACAAAGAAAGCGATGCGGTGATGCTTGATGTCGCTTTGCATTTGAGAAATATCCCGCGGTGACGGGTCAGCGCCATCTTCGATTGATTTCGCAAAGTGGTTATTGCTGATCTTGTAGCCCAGTGCTTTCAATGAATAGTCGAAAACTGGTTCGCTAACGGCGACGCGTTGTCCGTGGACGTGTTTCTTGAGGTTGGCAAGCTCCTTGGTAATCGGTGTTAGACGATCCTGATAAGCGCGGGCTTGCTGCTCAAAGTAACGTTTATGATGCGGTTGGATCTTAGCTAAGTCAGCGGCGATTTTAGTAGCCAATTGCGGCATGGTCGTCGGATTATACCAAACGTGTTCGTTGGCACCATCCGTTTGCTTTGCAATCGTTGTGCCAACTTCAATGACTCGCGTACCGGGTTCTTTATTAACGATGAGTTTTTGCATCCAATCATCGTACCCAATGCCATTGTAAATAATCAGCTGCGCTTGGCTAGCTTTTTTTGCCGTTGCAACGGTTGGTTCAAAGCTGTGGGGGTCAAGGCTGGGACGGTCAATGACTGACGTCACGTTGCCGTATTTACCCGCAACTTTTTGTGCCGTTTGTCCGTAAAAGTCGAGACTCGTAATAATGTTGATTTTGCCATCAGTGGTCTTCGGTGCGGCGGTCTTAGACTGACAGCCGGCTAACAAGACGCTGATTCCTAGTAATAGGCCAAGGTAGCCCCATATTCGACGGTAAGCCATATTAAATCCCATCCTTTTTTAAATCGTAACAATTACTATTTACTTTAACGAAAAAACGGGTTGCCGTCAAGTGTTAAGATAACGTTTAGAAGTCGTCGTTAGCGTACCCGTTACCAGGGTAACCTGCTAAAATAGTTATACGACTAAAACAAGGGAGGCGGCGTCGCACATGATTTTTACAATTGTCATTTTAATTTTGTTAGGAACAGCCATTTTTCGGGGCTTTCACCGTGGCTTTGTTATTGAGATCCTTCACCTGATTGGGACCATTGCGGTACTGATTTTTGCCCGGTTACTTTACCAACCGCTTGCCCAAACGATTAGTAGTATCTTGACGAGTCTTCATCTAATTGAAACTTCGATTGCAAGTAACCTGATTATTAATACCATCGCGTTCTTTATTTTAACGTCGCTGGGGTGGGCCGTTGTTCGGCTATTGTCCCGAGTTTCACGGAGCGTCACTTGGTTGCCCGTCATCAAGCAAGTTAACAGCATTGCGGGTGGCATCGTCGCCTTCACGCTTTCCTATCTCATCATCTTTGTTTGCCTATCACTGGCTAATTTATTTAATACCGAATTTATCCAGACTCAAATGGATCAGTCACCGCTCGCAACGTTTATTGTTAAGAAAACGCCGGGATTGACTAGTCACTATTTGGGAAACTTGATCAAGTTTGAAACGGGCACTCAAGACTCATAACTAATTCAAAAGTAAAAGCGGCTGGAAAATAATTCCGGACGCTTTTTTTTATTAAAATTAAAATTTGAAAGCTAAATTAATTCCGGTTGCCACTGATGGCATGCGGTCGTGGAACCGGGCCTAGCCTGAGGAGCGGTCTAGCCCCTCGTCTGAAACAGTTGCAAAATGCGCAACTGTTTCAGACCGTCCGTGGTCTAAGGCCGGAAATTCACCGGTCAAAGGCCACCTTCACGACCGATTCCATCAGTGGCAACCTCCGATTATCCGACAAAAATAACAATAGTAAGATTATTGTTAGTGGAGTCCTTCATAGCACCCAACTCTGTCTGGCGGAGCGGATAATTTAAGAAAGACTATCGTTATATAAGGGTGCGGATCGTGATTTTAGATTTTTCAACCTTCAGATTGGAATCTAAAACGTTTCTGGTATGAGTCGGGGTATTTATCGGCTTACTGGCGCGTTTCATGCTATGATTATAAGTAAAAATGAACTTGAGAGGGATACTTATGGGAATGATTCGAATTAACAACTTACGCTTCCATACGTTTAACGGCGTGTTACCAGAAGAACGGCGGAACGGACAGCAATTAGGCTTGGATATCGCCATTAAATATCCAATTGAAACTAAAGTTTTACATGATGATGTCCACGAAACAATCAATTACGCGGAAGTTCGGAATGTCACCGAACACTTTATTACAACGCATTCGTACAAACTAATCGAGTCGTTGGCTAACCATTTATTGGAGACTTTATTGGCTAGTTTTCCAACGGTTGATTCGATAAATATCAAAATTCGTAAATTTAGTGTGCCAATGCCAGGAATTTTTGATAATGTTGAAATTGAAGTTCAAGGGGCGCCCGATGCCAAGTAACGAAGAACGGGTCTACTTGAGTATTGGCTCCAATATTTATCCACGGGTCGCAAATATCCAGGAAGCCTTAGCGCGTTTACGGGCGCTTAATGCGGTTGACGTGCTGGCAACGTCACACTGGTATGAGACCGAACCGTGGGGTAATCGCGACCAAGCGAACTTCTATAACGTTTCGGTTGCGTTGACGACGACCCTGACACCGGATGAACTACTAGACCAGCTCCATGAGATTGAACAGGCGTTACACCGCCAACGATTGATTCACTGGGGTCCCCGAACGATCGACCTCGATATTATTTTCTGGGGAGCTAGGCAAATACATACGGCAACGTTAACGGTACCGCATGCACAGGCAGCCCACCGGAACTTTGTGTTGCTACCGACCCAAGAAATTGCGGCGGGTGACCCGGTCGTTGGTCCCCAAGTTGACGCGTTGATTGCGCAAAATCAAGATCAGAGTTGGATAAAAAAAGTGAGAAATGTGAGTGAGTTAGATGATTGATGAACAAAATAAAGCAAAGATTGAACACGCTGTCCGTGATATTTTAACGGCGGTAGGGGAAGACCCCGACCGGGCCGGATTAGTTGAAACACCTGAACGGGTGGCACGGATGTACGCGGAAGTTTTCGCTACTAAGACCGCAGCGCCGTTTGATAATTACAAGTTATTTAAAGTAGAAGATCCGACTGAAATGGTCCTATTGAAAGACATTCCGTTCTATTCAATGTGTGAACACCATTTGTTACCGTTCTTTGGGACGGTTCAAGTAGCGTACGTCCCACAGCATGACCAAGTGATCGGGTTAAGTAAGATTCCACGATTAATCGACTACTGTGCCAAACAACCGAATGTTCAAGAACGCTTAACGGTCAACATTGCAAAGGAACTTCAACGGATTTTAGACCCCGCTGGGATTGCGGTCTCAATCACGGCCCGGCACATGTGTATGGAGATGCGTGGTGTTTCTAAACCCGGTGTACATACCGAGAGTAGCTATTACAGTGGTCAATTTAAAACGAATTTAGATTTGAAACGCGAATTTTTACAACGAATTGCAAAGTAGGGTGATCGTGTGGACGCAGCGGCGGTAATGGAACAATACCAAACATTATTAGGACAATTGAATCAAGCCATGTTGGCAGATAATCATCAACGGGTGCCGTTGTTACGGAAAATTATGGTGCATTTAGGCCACCCAGATAATTATTTTCACGTCATTCACATTGCCGGAACGAACGGCAAGGGCTCGACGGGTGCCATGTTAGCCAGTATTTTGCGTGCACAGGGTTACCAAGTCGGGCGCTTCAGCAGTCCGGCCATTAATGATGCTCGTGAGCAACTTCAATTAAACGGGCAGTGGATCAGTCCGGCAGATTTTATTGATACTTACCAAGAGATCGTGCCAGTGTTGACTAACATGGGATTACAAGTGCACGACGTCTCGATTTTTGAATGGTTCTTCCTTATTAGTATGGTCTGGTTTCGAAACCAAGACGTTCAGTGGGCCGTGGTCGAAGCCGGCCTAGGTGGCTTGTACGATGCCACCAATGCTTTAGCTGGGCCCCAGTTGACAGTCTTTACCAAGATTGCGCTGGATCACACCCGAATTTTAGGGCCGACGATTAAAGCAATTGCCCAGAATAAGTCCAAGATCATCAAACCGCATACGACGGTCGTGACG
This sequence comes from Lactiplantibacillus paraxiangfangensis, assembly GCF_036246185.1. Taxonomy (NCBI): domain Bacteria; kingdom Bacillati; phylum Bacillota; class Bacilli; order Lactobacillales; family Lactobacillaceae; genus Lactiplantibacillus; species Lactiplantibacillus paraxiangfangensis. The sequence continues at coordinate 53,570 of NZ_BTPW01000019.1, read as the reverse complement.
TTAGCGGACCAGCATCCGGATGCCCTAGCCGTCTTAAAGACGGAAGCTTTGAATCAAGGGGTGCCGCTGGTAACCGCTGAACAATTGAAAATGACGACGACGGAAGAATCAATTGACGGCATGGTGGTAACGGCCCACAGCCAACTGTTCGACTGGTCGGATTTACACGTTAACTTATCAGGGACGTATCAGCTTCAAAATCTCAGCTTAGTTTTGACCGCGGTGGCCGTCTTAACTCGTCAGCACGTGACTATTACCCAGACTGCCGTGCGGACGGGGCTGCAGCACGTGACGTTACCGGGCCGATTGACGGTATTGCAACGCACGCCGTTAGTCATTGCGGACGGCGCACATAACCCGGATGGGATGGCGGCACTGGTCAAAAGTGTGCAGCGCCTACTACCGAATAGGGAGTTAATTTACGTGGTCGGCGTTTTGCGTGATAAGGCGTACCCTAAGATGCTCCAAAGTCTGTTACCAACTGCCAAACTTGTGATAACGAATACGCCGGCCAATCCTGAACGGGCCATGCCGGCGGACGAACTGGCGCAAGCCGCAACGAGTTTGGTGGGCGCACACGGACCAGAAATTATCGTCCAGCCGACCATTGTTGCGGCCTTAGACCTTGCGCAACAACGTGCCACGGAACACAGTGCCATTATCGTGACCGGGTCATTTTATGTCATGCGCGAATTACAACAAGCTGGCTGGAAGGGACTGAGCCAATGACGTGGTTAATTGCATCGAATAATGGTGGGAAGAGTCGGGATTTAGCAGCCTGTTTAGCCTATTACGGGTTGTCAGCCGAACCGTATTTTCAGACGCAACCCCGCTTAGAATTTCCAAGCGAAACAACCACCAGTTACGTGGATAACGCCGTGACGAAAGCGCAGTTTGCCGCGAACCGGTTAGGAGTTGCGGTGATTGCGGATGACAGTGGTCTGGAAGTTCCCGCTATGCCGGATTTTTTAGGGGTGACAACGGCTCGTGACCTTGGCGTTCGGGTAAGTGGCTTTGACCGTAATCAGGAGATTATTCGGGCAATGACCGCTTTACCAAACTCACAACGACGGGCCATCATGCGGGCAACGTTGGCCGTTGCGTGGCCCGACGGACGGGTCATCACGTCTCAAGCGACGATTACGGGCTACATCACATCCCATCAAATTGGCCGGTATTCGGGTGGCTTTGATTGGCTATTCTGGTTACCCCAGTATGGTCGAACCTTAGCCGAGTTACCTGATGCATGGCGGATTCCGCTAACGCATCGGGGCCAAGCCGCTCGCAACTTAATTCAACAACTGAACGAGATGAAAGGATCGGTGGAATAACATGCAAGTACAAGACATCACCAGTTCATTAGCACAAGCGAAGGATTTTACTAACGTGGCACTTAACGCTCAAGTTCAGCGCCAACAAAAAGTAATTTTACGTTTCAGTGACTACAACCGTGAGCAACAAATGCGGTTGGTTCAGCTTTGTCACCAGTTGGACGGGACCGTTCAAGCGAGTCCGGAACAACTGACCGTTTTGTTGGATCAAGCGGCGGGGCGGTTACTAGCTAAACGCTGGGCCGATTTCTTTGACGACCAACCAACCGTTCAAATTCAGTTGACCCAAATTATGAAGCAATATGATATTTTTTGGCAGGCGGGCGAGCACCGGTTTAATTTGACGAAGCGGCCAATGATTTATGGCATCATGAACATTACCCCGGATTCGTTTTACGACGGCGGTCAATATAAAACGATGGATGACGTGTTGAACCACGTTGGTGATATGCTTCAGGCCGGAGCGGATGTGATCGAAGTTAACGGTCAAACGACCCGGCCGGGTTTTAAAGAAGTGACCCCGGAAGTTGAATTGGAACGGACGTTGCCATACGTTCAAGCAATTAAGCAACGTTTTCCGGATGCGGTCTTAGCCGTGGATACTTATAAATACCCCGTCATGGAAAAACTGATGGCGGCGGGTGTTAGCATCATTAATGACGTTAACGCGTTTACTGATGATCCCCGTAAGCTGAGTTTGATGGCCGACAGTCACGTGGGCTTATTAACGATGCACAGTAGTCGGGACCGTGAATACCCCGATTTAACCAGTGGGATGCGTGCGTTTTTTGAACATAACTTAGCGACTTTGACGGCTGCCGGAATCGATATTGAGCGGATTGCCTTGGATCAAGGCATCGGCTACTCACAAGTCGCCCACGGGACCCAAGATTACGTGATGATGCGCAACATCGATGAGTTCAACTACTTACGGCGACCAATGATGGTGGCTATTTCACGGAAGGGCTACCTAGGATTACTCTTAGGATTAAAGAAGGAAGACCGGTTGCCAATGACCTTAGTGACCGAAACCGCGATGATGTTAAAGGGCGGCCGCATCATTCGGGTGCACGACATTGCTGAAACCAAGCAGATGGTGACCTTATTGGATCGCATCGAGAACGGTTACTGGTTGGTTAGCGACCATGATTAGTCCCACCGATTTTGATGATATTATGGCAAACGGCGCTAAGGACTACGACGCCTATTTCGGCACACCCACGTATGATGATCATGTCTTATTCGAACTGTTGATCATCGGTATTTTGCAAGTGGGACTAGGTTGGCAAGTTGCTGCGAGTCAGCTCCCAGTCTTACGGCAGCACATGGACGGTTTGCGCGTTGAGAAAGTGGCTGGTTATGAGGAACCGGAATGGGAACGGCTGATGGCGACACCGAAAGTGATGCACAATGGACGCAAACTGCGTGCCATCATCACGGACGCACGCGGCATCATGATGATTCAGCGGGGATTTGGTCACTTTAGCGACTATCTCTGGCAGTTTGTTGATGCCACGCCGTTATTAATGTCCGCACCGGATGACGAATTACCGCACCAGTCACCGCTCGGCACGCGGGTTGCCAAGGATTTACATCGGCGGGGCTTTACGTTTGTTGGCCCCGTGGTGACCCACATGTTTCTGCTGGCTGCGGGAATAATTAAGGTAAATTAAAAAAGAGGATGCGCTTGCACCTCTTTTTTTGTGGGAAAGTTAGGATTGCGTTGTAAGCGATGATAAGGCTTGTGGTACCCTAATAGAAGGAATGACAGGGGGTAGGACGGATGAAAAATGAAACGTGGGCGGTTCAACGAACGTTTATTTGGAACCTAATTAAGGCGGGAATCTTGGCGCTATTTATCGGTCAGTTTAGCGCCGCACCAATCATGATTTTCTTTACTTGGTACCACTGGTGGACGGTGCTACTGGGGTTCTTGGTCTATGCGCTCGAAGCCTGGGCGCTTTACGCGATTTATCGTCGTTATGCGCACACGCGGCGGTTAAAGTTACCAGCTTTAACGGCGAAACTCGCCCCACGCACCATTATGATGATTGGCGTTGCACTAATGATTTTAGTGCTGCTAGCATTGGGCAACGCGGCGTTAACGCACTGGTTACACCTGCCCGTTGCGGAGAATCAAGTCGCTATCGATCGCATGGTGAAAGTGCACCCGCTCCCCCTAATCATTGGGGCTTCGTTCTTTGGCCCGATGTGTGAGGAACTAAATTTTCGGGGGATTTTTGCGAACTATACCGTGTTTGGACGTTATCAACAGCGGACTTACACGGTGGTGGTGTACCTTGTTAGCAGCGTCTTATTTGGGTTCACACATACAGGGTTCAGTAATTTTCCTCAGTTTATTTATTACACCTTGTTTGGGATGGTCGTCGGGAGTACGTACTGGCTGTCAGGGCGCGACATTCGGGTCAATACCGTGACGCACATGCTCGGCAACTTGATTCTTACCCTGATTTGATAGTCGGTAATGGTTTGAATTAGCCGCTTGGTCGGGCAGAATCGGTTCACGACTTATCGAAAAAATTAGTGTTTTTCGGCGCTTCGCCGGCAGAATCAGTGGGCCATGGGGTCGGCTACAGACCGCACTTTGGCTGGGACTGTCCCCCCTAGCACATCAACACTACCCGACGGAGCGGATAATTTAGGAATGACTATCGCTACTGTTACGGTGTTGATAGCGGTTTTAGATTTTTCAACCTTTAGGATAGCAGTCAAAAAAGGCACAGGACAATAACAGCATTGATTGCTGCAATTGCCTGTGCCTTTTTAATTGGGTATAACTGACTAAATCGAGTCATCGGTAGTTTCAAAGTCCACCTTACCCAGCTCAACCTGGATCGTGATGTGGGTTAATGGAAATTGTGAGCTTAAATCTTTATTGAGTTTTTCCAGAAATTCGTTGTTACCATCGAGCGTCGAGCGGCAGAGGTGAACGGTCATGGCCGTTTCGGTCGTGCTCATGCCCCAGATGTGCAAGTCGTGAACTTGGTTGACCGTCGGCTGTGAAACTAAGTAGTCGTGAATCGCCTGCTGATCAACGTTGCTCGGTACCGCTTCGAGGGAGTAGTTCATGGCGTCACGCAATAAGCCCCACGTCCCAATCAAGATGACGATGGCAATTAACAGTGAAACAACTGGGTCAAGCCAGTACCAACCGGTTTGTAAAATAATGAAACCCGCAATCACAACGCCGACCGAAACGCCGGCATCCGCTGCCATGTGTAAAAAGGCGCCCTTGATATTGAGATCGTGTTTTTGCCCCTTCATAAAGAGGAAGGCGGTAAACCCGTTGATTAGAACCCCTACGGCAGCCACGATAATGACGTCCCATTCAGCGACGGGGCCGGGATGCGATAGGCGTTGCAGCGCTTCAACGGAGATGGCGCCAATGGCCACTAACAGAAAGACCGCGTTGAAGAGGGCGGCCAAGATCGAAGAACTCTTATAGCCGTACGTGTATTTTGCGTTAGCACTTTTTTGGCCGAGCCACAGTGCTAACCAAGAAATAAGTAAGCCTAAAACGTCGCTGAGGTTGTGGCCGGCATCGGCGACGAGGGCTAGCGAACCGCTAGCAAAGCCGTAACCAGCTTCCAGTACGATAAATGCTGAGTTTAATAAGACGCCAATTTTAAAGGCGTTCGTTTGTTGTTGGATTTGATGACTGTGCGCCATACTTAACACCCGTTTCTTAAGTGAGTCTAACAATCAGGACTCATGATTGTTTTTTTATATATGAGTAGATAAACATATGAATGATTGCTCATGTGTATTGTAACACGCTAATTAGCGGATAACAACCTGAACTGGGACCTCCAAATGGCATGAAAATAAGGGTTTGTTTTTCATCAACGGGATACCTAGTTTTAATGACTAGATGTATTGATATCAACACGATATGATGGTATGCTAATTACAATAAAAACATGAGGTGATTAACATGAAGCAATCCTCGCGACGTTATCAAATTACAAATGAAGTTTTAAACTCAGTCACTCACGGGATTGGATTGGCGTTAAGTATTGTTGGGTTTGTCTTTTTAATGTTAAAAGCTTATACGGATGGTAGTTCCATGGAGTGGGCGGCATTCATTATTTATGGTTGTTCGTTATTCGTACTGTATACCTGCTCGATGTTATTTCACGGGTTGTATTTTACCCGGGCACGAGAAGTTTTTCGAATCTTTGATCACAGCGGCGTTTACATCCTCATTGCTGGGACGTATACCCCGTACAGTTTGTTAGCGATTAAGGGCTGGTTAGGATGGACAATCTTAATCACCATCTGGGTCCTAGCAATTACCGGGATCGTCGTTAATGCCGTGTGGCCCGGCCGGTTGCGTAAGATTGAAACGGTGATTTACGTGCTGATGGGCTGGATGTGTTTAGCTGGGGGTAAACAGTTATGGACCAACCTTGGGGTAACCGGTTTTTGGCTACTAGTTGCTGGTGGGGTTGCCTTTACCTTGGGTGCACTGCTCTACAGCTTCCCGCACATTAAATACTTACACGTGATTTGGCACTTGTTTGTCATGCTCGGGACAACGTTAATGTATTTTTCGATTTATTTCTATATTTGATTAAAGGCTACAAAGCGATTTTTAAATAACCAATAAGCTATGTTTTGTGAAGACATCGAGTAATAACACTTGGTATCTTCACTTTTTTTAACCGATAAACTGGCCATTTGAGCTTGTAACAAAACTGTAATCAGCCAGGCGTCTCTTTTTGATTGTATTTTTGATAAAACTTCCGTAGAATGGTAGGACAACTGAAATTTTAGCGAGGTGATCAAAATGGCATACGGTTTATTATTTGGTGGCATTTTTATGGAAGTAGTCGGGAGCTTTTTCTTGAAGCGCGCGAATGGTTTTCGGAATTTGATACCCACGGTGATGGTGTTAGTCGGGTATTTTAGTTCGTTAGTCTTAGTAACTTTGGCGATGCAGCACTTACCACTCGGGGTGACGTATGCCATGTGGGCCGGTTTGGGGACTTTCGCAACCGTTGTTTTAGCGGTTGTCGTTTACCGCGAACGGCTCAACCTAGCACGGATTAGCGGATTAGTCGCAATCGTGCTGGGTGCAATCTTGTTAAACGTATAGGGGGAATTAAAAATGCGAGCATGGGTACAATTGATTTTTGCAATTGGCGTTGAAATTGCGGGCACGAGTTTGTTGAAGTTGTCCGCGGGGTTCAGTCACCCGTTTATCGGGATGGCGGGCATGTTGTTATACGGCTTAGCCATTTTTAGTTTCTCACGTGCGTTGAGTCAAATTCCGTTAAGCGTTGGTTATGCCATCTGGGCCGGCGTCGGGACGGCAATCACGGGACTAATCGGCATTGTTGTTTTCGGCGAATTGATGACCGCGATTAAGATTGTTGGCTTTTCAGCAATTATCGTTGGCGTTATTCTCCTGAATGCACCGGTTAAAGCCCCAACTGATGAGGCCACTGTGAGGCAATCTCGGTGGCGCACGCGGATTAACCGTTAGATTTTAAAACAATTAAATTTAAATCACAAACGCTTCTCAGAAATTTTTAGATTTCTGGGGAGTGTTTTTTCTTTGGTAAATTGCTGGTGACAAACGGGGCCAAATCAGATAAGCTGATTAAAAATAGTTGAAGAAGATGATCGAATGCAAAAACCAATGGCGCTTCGGCGCGGGGATCAAGTTGCCATCGTTAGTCTATCCAGTGGAATTTTAGGTGAACCTAGTAGTGCGCACCAACTTAAACGTGGTTTGATGCGGCTCAAACAGATGGGACTAGTTCCTAAAATGAGGCCAAATACTTTGCGGGGCTTAACCTACATTAAGGCCCATCCGGAAGCGCGGGCGGCGGATTTAAAGCGGGCTTTTTTGGACAAAGCAATCAAAGGGATTATTTGCGTTATTGGTGGCGATGATACGTACCGAATCGTCCCTGAGTTAATGACTGATCCTGAATTTGTGGCGGCCGTCCGCGCTCACCCGAAGTTGGTGACGGGGTTCTCTGATACGACCGTTGACCACTTAATGTTTTATCAATTAGGATTGCAGACCTTTTATGGGCCTAACTTCCTAAATGATTTGGCGGAGTTGGATACGGCGTTACTACCTTATACTGCGCAGACGTTGGCACACTATTTTGAGAATCCGGCTACGACGGCTATTAAAAGTAGTCCCGTCTGGTATGAAGAACGCACGGATTATAGTGCAGCGAGCTTAAATCAGCCACGGGTTAGCCATCCTGAACGCAGACACTATGAGGTATTGCGTGGCACGGGACAAATCAGTGGTCGACTGCTGGGCGGCTGCTTGGACAGCTTATATGAATTATTAACGGATTCCCGGTATCCAGATGAAGCTAGTGTTGCAAAGAAGTACGGTTTAATCCCGGCTCAAGCCGATTGGGTAGGAAAAATTCTTTTCATTGAGACGAGTAACGAGCGGCCGACACCGACAAAGTTCACTAAAATGTTGGTTAAATTGCGGTCGGTGGGGATTTTGGGATCAGTAGCCGCCATCGTTGTGGGCAAGCCACAAAACGAACAGTTTTATGAGGCGTATCGTGAAGCGCTACTCACCGAGACGGCTGGTGCGCAAACGCCCATTTTGATGAACGTTAATTTTGGCCACGCGTACCCCAGAACGGCCCTGCCTTACGGTGCATTGGCAACGCTAGATTTCGATGCCGGTACTTTTACGATCGACGAACCTTTCTTTGATGGTCCGGTGATGACGAATTAATGGCTGAAATCTGAAAATAAAGTAACTAAAGATTGAAAGTGCTAGAACCAGTTCAATCGTTGGCATGGCACGAACTAGCGCAAAAAAATTGTCAATCTTCGGCGCTTCGCCGGCAGAACCAGTGGGCCATGGGGTCGGCTACAGACAAAGAACGGTCTTCCGCCTCGCTTGAAAGCCTCAAAGAACGAGTCTTTCAAGTCGCCCCGCACTGTAACCTGGCAAAAAACGCCAGCAAACAGTGCCGACACGGCCCGCTGGTTCTGCCGGCTACGCTAAGATTGTTTTAAAACAAGCCGGTTAAGTTTGATAGTACCCTCAACATAGCTGGAGGTCGTCCGTGATGAATCTGGCGTGAATGTGGCGTTAACCGGTGATTTTCCGTTTTACACCACCGACATCTTGAGAGACGCGGTTTTTCGGCTCTCAAGTGAGGTTCATGACCGGTTTTTGGCTTGAACCGGTCGTCACGGCAGATGAAATCACGGACGACCGGAAGCGGGAAGCTTAACCAATTCTATTGGTGCTAACGTTGCTATATCAGTTAATTAGTAATTGTTTTTGCTTTTTAACTTTTAGTAAAGTAATTAAAAACAGGCTCGAATTACTGTGGTTGACAGTAGTTCGAGCCCGTTCTATAAGGACCTGACTTAAGCTTCTGGCCAGACGGTTTTAGCTGTATCGATGACGAGTTTTAATTTGGCCCATTGTTGCGCTTCACTCAGCTGATTGCCTTCTTCAGTTGATGCAAAGCCACACTGAGTGGATAACGCTAAGTTTGCTAGGGGAACCTTCTTGCTGGCCGCTTGGATGCGCGCCTGAATATCTGCAGGATTTTCCAGTTCGGGGAACTTAGACGTCACAAGGCCCAAAACGATTCGTTTGTGATCGTCGTGGTTCCAGATTTGGTCTAAAATTTCGAAACCACCAGCCCGTTGGTTATCATATTCGAGGAACAGGCCGTCATAGTTCAACTGGCCAAGGTACGGTGCAACGACGTCGTAACTTCCAGAGAAAAGGTAGGTAGATTTGAAGTTACCACGACAAATATGGGTGGTGACCGTCAAATCTTTTGGTAAACCGGCTAACGCTGCGTTAATAACGGTGACGGCATCGGCGGCCATCTTGGTGTATTGGGTGTGATCGGTTTGGTCATCGTTTAACTTGCTGATTAGAAATGCCCAAGTCGTGTCGTCCAACTGAATATAGTGACAGCCGAGGTCGTAAAAGTGTTGGATAGTTTCGTGATAAGCTTGCGCTAAGTCGGTCAAATAGTCTTCCCAGCGGTCGTAAAATTTGTTCCAGTTATCGCTACGGTTATCGCGGAAGAGCATCGTTGGTGATGGAATCGTCTGCTTGGCTAGGACGCCATCGGGAACGAGTGACTGTAAGTATTTGAAAGCGGCGAAGAACGGGTGATCTGGATTGTAGGCGATTTTACCAGTGAGTTCAGCATTGTCCGTTCTGGTATGGTCGCCTTTAAATTTATAACTCTTATGATAGTCATATTTACCAACGCCGGTTAACCCCCAGAGAAAGTCTAAGTGCCACCAGCTTCGGGAAAATTCGCCATCAGTGACGGCTTTTAAGCCTAACTTAACTTGTTCAGCGACGATCCGTTTGATTTCAGTTTGTTGAATGGCTAATTCTTGATCACGGGTGATTTCACCCGCGGCTAATTGTGCGTGGGCTTGTTTCAAACTTGCTGGTCGTAAGAGACTACCAACGACGTCGTAACGAAAGGGTGCTTGGATTGTAGTTGTCATAAATATCAAACTCCTTATTTTTAAATAGATTGAGAACGAAAAAAAGCGTCGTCCTAAATGATGTGATTCATCATTCAGGACGACGCTTGGCCGTGGTACCACCTGGTTTTAAGTAGCGCTAACTACTTACTCAAAGCGACTGTCAGAGTTCCAATCGCCAACTAGGTTAACGGGTAGTTAAACCGGCTTTGACTAACCATCGGCTCATCAAAGCGAACTGTTACCGAGACCATCTTCATTGGTTGCTCCGGTATCGTTCCACCAACCCGATACTCGCTGTACGGTTACACCAATTACTCATCTTTTAATCGTTCTCTAATTATTGATATTTATCTTACTGGTATTTTAATTGAAAGTCAAATTAAAGTTAAGGAAACGGGTAATCGTACCCGGTAAACTTATCATCATGCTATAATGCAACTAATATAACAGATGGGGGCTCACGATGGATCGAATTATTCGTTTTTTTAAGCGGGACGACGTCGATATGTATTTAACATTGGCGTTTCTTATTATCGTTATTTACTTAATGCGGGGCTTTGCGACCGTCATTTTACTGACAACGATCTTTGCATTCTTAGGGATTAAAGTTAGCCGGTGGTTGAATTTAAAAACGCACTTACCTTATTGGATTGCGGTCATTGTCACGTATTTACTAGTTATCGGAATTTTTGTTGGGGCGTTATCCTACGCGGCACCGACGCTAATCACGCAACTAAAAGTGATTCCGAATATGCTAACTAAGGCCATCACGAATCATCCGGTGTGGAATGCCAACATTGATAAATGGGTGAACCAAGCCATTCACAGTAGTGAACTGATTCAAAATGGTAAGTCACTGCTCATGACTGGGATTAAGGAGTTAGGGCACGTTGGGACTGGCTTTACCCACGTGATTATTGCGATCTTTTTGAGCTTCATCTTTTCCGTTTCGCGTGGTCGAATGATGGCGTTTGGCCGTCAATTTACGCATTCAAAGTTTAAAACCTTTTTTGGGAACGTCTACTACCTTGTCCATAAATTCGTTATGATTTTGGGCCGGATTATTGAAACGCAGTTAGTCATCTGCACGATTAACACAATTTTAATGACGATTGGGTTCATCATTATTGGGATGCCAAGTATCATGGTGCTGGCCATTATCGTCTTTATCTTAGGCCTGATTCCGGTTGCCGGGGTCTTGCTCTCGATGATTCCGTTGACCTTACTGGCATTTGCTTCTGGTGGGATCATGCGGGTCGTCTGGGTGGTTATCTTGGTCATCCTGATCCACGCGTTTGAATCATACTTCTTACACCCACGTTTGATGGCGGACCGGACGGATTTACCCGTCTTTGTCACCTTCATTACGTTAATCATCATGGAAAGTTTGCTGGGCGCATGGGGATTAATGATTGGGATTCCAATCGTGTCCTTCTTCCTCGACGTTTTAGGTGTCCAGGATTCGGAGCCGCACCGGGTGACGTCCGCGAATAAAACGAATAGTAAAGTGGAATAAACTGCCTTTGGGTATAAGTTTCGACTAGAATATTAAAAAAGTCGTTCAGGATTAGTTCTGAACGACCTTTTTGGTATTATTGAAATTATTTGTGATTAGTCTTGTAGCGTTTCACCGGCACTAGTAATCACCTTTTGGTACCAGTAATAACTGTCTTTAGGGTAACGTGCGAGTGACTTAGCATCCGTATCGTTACGGTCAACGTAGACGAAGCCGTAGCGTTTATCGTAGCCGTTTAACCAACTCAATAAGTCGGTAAATGACCAAGCACAGTAGCCGATAACGGGCACGCCGTCGTCCAATGCACCTTTAAGGGCCAGTAAATGTTGTTGCAAGTATTTGATACGGTAATCATCGTGGACTTGATGCTTTTCCGTCAGTTGGTCAAACGCGCCCAGACCATTTTCAGTTACGAAGATGGGGAGTTGGTACTTCTCGTAAATTTGACGAAAGGCCACTTGAAATCCGACTGGATCAATTTCCCAGCCAAAGGACGTCTTTTCCAAGTGCGGATTTTCAACTGAATGGAAGAGGAGCTTTTCAGGCGTAATTCCAGTTTCCGCGTCGCCAGCCATCAAGTAAGGGTCGATGTTGGTCAACTGCTTCGTGTGTGCGGGGGTCGCCATGGTTGGTGCCTCGACCGTCCCGCCGTGGTAGTAGTTAAGCCCGATGAAGTCGGGGTGCGCTGATTTCAATAGTTTGTCGTCAGCGGCCGTGACTTCGGGGGCAATACCGAGTGTTTGTAAGGTCTTCATAATTTTAACCGGATAAGTCCCCCGGCAGTAAACGTCCATCCACCAGTCGTTATTGAATTGGTTGGCGTTTACAGCTGCCAAGACATCGTTAGGGTCACTCGTTGCGGGGTAAACTTCCCCGTAGCCAAAGCTAGGCCCAATCAAGCCATTGGGAACCAGCTCGTGAAAGAGGTTGATGGCAGTGGCGTTAGCGAGGTTAACGACGTGATTGGCTGCGTACATCCGTTTAATGTCTTTGATATTAGGCGGATGGGAAGCCCATCGATAGCCCAGTGCGGTAAAGACGTTTTGTTCGTTGAAGGTGACCCAGTACTTAACATCGGCACCCAACCGTTCAAAAACGACCCGGCAGTACTTGGCGAAGGCCGTAACGACCTGACGCGATTCCCAACCACCGTATTTATCTTGTAAGGCTTGGGGCAGATCCCAGTGGTAGAGGGTGACAACGGGCTCGACACCGTGTGCCTTGAGGTCGGCGACCAGGTCGACGTAAAATTGAAGGCCGGCTTGATTGATCACACCATCACCATCTGGGATGATCCGACTCCAAGCGATACTAAAGCGATAGGCCTTTAAACCCATTTTTTGCATTAATTCAACGTCTTCGTGATAACGGTGATAATGATCAACGGCGATGTCGCCATTGGTGCCGTTTTTGGTTTTTCCTGGGATTTTAGCAAAGGTATCCCAGATTGAAGGGCCCTTACCGTCCGCGGTCGGGGCGCCTTCGATCTGGTAAGCCGCGGATGCGGCCCCCCAGAGAAAATCTTTAGGAAACTTAGTAGAAGATTCCATGGTAAAAATGCCTCCTTGAATGACTTGTTAACCCTAACTTAGCATAGCCATTCGACAAAGTAATTACCGAGATATACGTAAAAATATAACAAAATGAAACTAGCCTGATTTTAGAAATAGAAGTGCCGGAACTTTCCGGGAGTCACCCGTTCAGCACGTTTGAACATCATGATGAAGTAACTGTAAGTGTTAAAGCCGACCATTCTACCAATTTCCTCAACTGAAAGGGTGGGTCTGTTCAATAGTAACTCTTTAGCTTTTCGAATTCGAAGATCAATTAAAATTTGGTGGGGCGTATTGCCGTAATAGGTTCGAAAAGTTTCTAAGATATACTGGGTGCTGTAGTGGGTTACCCGTTGGAAATCCGTATTATCAAGGTTCTCGGTATAATGTTCTTGGATCAGTTCCAGGATCGGGGCGATAATCTTTTGGTAGCTTTGCTGATTGCGCGGATTATCCAACATATATTTTTTGAGCATCAGTAGGAAGCTGTAGACGAGTTCGGAAGAGCCGTAGATTCGAAACGGATCGTGGTTCTCGATTTCATCGTAGTGATTTTTGATAAAGTCTTTGATTTTCTCATCGGGTTGGGCCAAGTATAAGTAGTCATGAAAGCCCAGCGTCGTTGTAATCTCACTAACCAGGGCGCCACCAAACGTGAAGTAGCCGGTCCGCCATTCGGTGGTTTCATCAGAATTTTCACTATGGTAACGGTGCGCGATTCCTTGATTGATGAGGATGCCCTGACCCGGAGCTAACTTGAGAGTTTGATTTTCAATTTCTACAATCCCATTACTGCTGTAAGTCTGGAGCCAATGAACATATGGATAGCCTTGGGGACGGTTAACCGCCTCTTGACGCCAATCGTAGCCGATACTATCTAAGTAAAGAGGCAACGAACGGTCCTTATCTTTAAAACTATAGCGCATAGTTTCACCTTCAACTTGTGTTATTTAGTGAGCAATTTCTTTAATTACAATACCACAGGCCTATGGTATTGTGAATGTGTTGAAAGAAATTAGGAGTTGATGGAAATGAAAACGCTAACTAATTGGTTCCAGAATAAATTTACGCCAGCTTTGGCCAAATTCGGGAACATGAAATACCTCGTTGCTTTGCGGGACGGGATGATTATTACGGTGCCGTTCACGGTGTTTGGGAGTATCTTTATGATTATTGCCAACCTACCGATCAACGGCTGGGCTAACTTTATTAAGCCGATTCAGCCGATGCTTCAAGCGCCTGTTACCATGACGTTTGGAATCTTGGCTTTGATCGTTGCCGTTGGGATGAGTTACCAAACCTCTAAAGCGAACCATATTGATACGCTATCCGGGACGGCGATTGGGACGGTTGCCTTCTTACTAGCGATGTTGAATAGTAAGGGGACCATTGATCTCGCCGACCTCGGTTCTAGTGGGATGTTTACAGCCATTGTTATTGCAATTCTATCTTCTGAAATTATGCGCTTCTTCATTAAGCGTAACATTGTTATTAAGATGCCCGATGCCGTTCCACCGGCCGTTGCTAGTTCGTTTGCATCGTTGCTACCTGGTAGTGCTGCTTTACTAGTTGTTTGGATTATTCGGGTCGTCTTAAACATTCAAATTAACAGTGTTATCCAGACAATCTTCTCACCATTAGTTGTTGGTTTGAACAGCTTCTGGGGTGTTGAATTTATCCTCTTCTTAACGTTACTCATGTGGACCGTTGGGATTCACGGCAACAACGTTATTGGGGCGGTTGCTTCACCCGTTTACTTACAATTCTTAACGGCAAACATTAACGCGGTCTCAAACGGCCACGCTGCCACCCACATTACCGCCGATGGTTTCTTGAACTTCGGGATGAACATTGGTGGTACCGGTGCGATTTTAGGATTAGTCATTTGTATGTTATTTGCTAAAAGTCAGCGTTACAAGCAATTGGGTCGCTTGGGCTTCTTGCCAGCCATTTTTCAAATCAGTGAACCCATCATGTTTGGTTTCCCAGTGGTCTTGAACCCTGCGTTGATGATTCCATTTATTACCGTACCAATGGTCTTACAAGGAATCAGTTACTTCTTGATCAAATACGGTGTTATCGGCATGGTGATCGCACAAGTGCCATGGACAACGCCAACCATGATCAACGGTTACCTCATTACAGGGGGCGACTGGCGCGCACCAGTTTGGCAATTGATTCAATTAATCGTGAGTGTTGCTTGTTACTGGCCATTCTTTAAGCTCAGTGACCGCAAAGCTTACGCTGAAGAACAACAGTCAGCTGCAGATGCCGAAGCCATCGATGGTGTAAAGAATCCAGCTTAGTCAATAACTGATAAATTACAGTGCTTATCATAATCAAAAGTGGTATTACGGGAATAATTCCCGTAATACCACTTTTTTAATGTGTAAACGTCGGCAAAGACAGTTCTCTCAATCATTGGTCGTTATCGGAGGGTTCGGCGTGATAAGGTTTGCCTTTTTGGGGATGCATCGTGTGCCGAACGGTCAGACTAGTTAACGTTGGGTCCGTTGCCGGGGTTGTAAATAGCGGCGTCGTTTCTTCCAAGACGTCGCTGAATTCCAAACCGTACCAGATAGCCGGTGACGGCGTGATGTTTTGTAGGAGAACGCGCCCGCCGATTAAAAAGCGGTCCAGTTGTGGCATCGCCGGGTAACTTGCGAGATCCATCATCTGCTGATTTTGCACGACAAATTTGAAATCACCAACTAACCGGGGATGAATTGTTCCGTAAGCGGAGCGCTGGGCGTCAATGCTGTGATTATTAATTAAAGTCGTTACGATTTGGCGGAGGTAGAGGTTCACGTGTTGGGATTTACGAAACCCTAAGTTTAAGCGGACTTCAACAATGTTGCGGGTTCCTAACATGTCCACGCTGTAGTTACAGTCGTAGGGGCGGTTAGTTTCGTTAATTGTGATGAACCAGTAAACTTTAGCCCGCTTGGGACGCTTATCTAAAATGGAGTATAAAATGGACCGCTTGACCCGGTGCTGACGGTCGATTTTTGCTAAATAGACCAGGTTCGTGGCAAAGATTGGGATGCGGTCGTCGTGACTAAGTTGAATCAGTTGTTGGCGGTAGTTTAGAAGGGAAATTTGCTCATTAGCCTGGTTGTACTGAAGCCGTCTGCGGTTACCAAAGAACCAAATCACCATGATTAAGAAGATGGCTAGTGTCAGTCCGAGCGTCAAATAACCACCGTGAATGAATTTTGTTAAACTGGCCGTCAGAAAGACCGTCTCAAGTAGCCCAAAGCCCACTAGGAGGGTTAGCGACAAGTTACGGTGACCCCGCATGTGAATCCACTGGCTGAGCAGGATTGTTGTCATTAACATCGTAATGGTAATGGCTAATCCGTAGGCGGCTTCCATCCGCGCTGAAGTTTGAAAAATCCAAACGATGCCCAGCGTAACGGCACATAGGAGCCAGTTAATGGCGCCGATGTAGATTTGACTACGCACGTTGCTGGGATGCCGAATGAGCATGCGGGGCAAAAATTTGAGCCCGACCGCTTCATCCACGAGGGTGTATGAGCCGGTAATTAGGGCTTGCGAAGCAATAATGGCAGCTAGCGTTGCGACTACGATCATGGCAATCCGGAGGTTTACTGGAATCATTTCGTAAAATGGATTGAGGTTGGTGGCACTTTGCCACGCCGCACGGTTGTAGTGGCCGATAATCCAGGCGCCTTGACCTAAATAGTTTAAGGTCAGCGTCAGGTAAACAAAGGGCCAGGTCGCATCAATGTTGGCTTTGCCAACGTGGCCCATGTCGGAGTACAGGGCCTCCGCACCGGTCGTTGCAAGGAAGACGCTCCCGAGAATGAAAATACCCATTTTATTAGTCGGGCTAAACAGAACTTGCAAGGCGTATAGGGGTGAGAAGGCCTTAAGGATTTCAGGTGCTTGCCCGATGTTGAGTGCGCCGAAAACGCCGATTATGGTAAACCAGAGAAACATGATGGGGCCAAAGGAACGCCCGATGACGGCCGTGCCAAAGCCTTGAATCATGAATAGGATCAGTAAAATCACACTAACGGTTATTGGGACGAGTCGCGGGTGCTGACTGAATACGGCGAAACTGGCGATACCCCGCAACCCTTCAACGGCAGAAGTAACCGTCACGGCAGGGGTCAGCGTGCCGTCAGCCAACAGCGCAGCCCCACCGATTAACGCAATGAAAATCAACCATTTGGCCCGGTGACGAACGAGGGCGTATAACGCAAAAATACCGCCTTCGTGGTGGTTATCCGCACGTAAGGCGATTAAAACGTACTTGATTGTCGTAATTAACATTAAGGCCCAAAAAATAAGGGAGACGCAACCAATCACGTATTCGGGCGTGGCTTTCCCCAACGGGCCGTTATCGTTAATAATGGCGTTCATAACGTATAGTGGCGATGTTCCGATGTCGCCGTAAACGACACCGAGGGTAATCAACATGCCAAAGATTGACCGCTGTTGAACTTTTTGACTCTTCATCAGTTTACGACCTCCGCTGTTTCCCAATCAATAAGTGCCTCATACTATACTAGTCTTTAGTCGGGATTGAACAGTTAGCCACTTATAAACGGCAGTTTTTAACCAACTTTATGATGGGATTTGTAAGCTGAATGAAGTTTCAAAAAACATCAATTTTAGGATTTAAACCAATAAATGGCGGGGGGCCAAATCAGTGTGATAGCTGGTTTGGTCCCCCGTCGAAAGGTTGAATATTTAAGTGGATTACAAGGCGTTACTTAACGCCCTTAGTCTCGTTCTTAGTAAGTACCGTAGTCTTCTTGGCCATGATACCGTTAAGCTTAGAATGCTTGATTGAGTAGCCAAAGTAAACGCACATGCCGATTGCTAACCAGATAACGAAGCGTAACCACGTAACGGGCTTCAAGTTGATCAGCAGGAAGACGCAGCTGATGATTGACATGATGGGTACGAATGGGACCCATGGGGTGCGGAATGGCCGCCGTAAGTTAGGTTGAGTCTTACGAAGGTGTAGAACGGAAAATGAAACCAAAACGAAGGCGGTCAGCGTCCCGATGTTAACTAATTCGGCTAAGGCTGCGAGGGGAATAAAGCCACCCATGATAGCGGCGATAAAACCGAATAAGACGGTTGATTTAACGGGTGCGTCCGATTTCTTGCTGATGTCGCTGAATAAGTGAGGGAGCAAGCCGTCTCTAGACATTGAGAAGGAAATCCGAGTTTGACCATATAAGCAGACCAACATAACGGTGGTCATTCCGAGAATGGCACCAATGTCGACGATCCCGGCAATCCAGTTTTGGCCGGAGTAGATCAAGACGGCGGAAATGGGATGGTCGATGTACTTAGCAAACATCCGGAAAGGCACAACGCCAGTCATGATAGCGGAAACGGCAACGTAGAGAATGGTGCAAATGCCGAGTGACGTTAACATGGCGCGTGGCAAGGTCTTGGAAGGTTCCAACGTTTCTTCAACACTTGATGAGATGGCATCGAAACCAATGAAAGCAAAGAAGACACTGGAAGCGGCGGTAAAGACGCCTTTCATTCCGAAGGGAAGTAGTGGTGACCAGTTGGCGGGTTTGATGAAACGAGCAGCGGTGAAGATAAAGAGGACAACGATGGCAAGTTTGATGACCACCATGATGTTGTTGACCCGTTTCGTTTCTTTAACGCCCACGGATAATAGTGCGGTGATCAATAGAATGATGGTAAATGCTGGTAAGTTGAAATAGCTGGTGACACCTGGTGTGGAGCCCATTGCGGCGCTCAACGCTGCGGGGAGCTTTAAACCAAATCCGGCAATAAATGATTGAAAATACCCGGACCAGCCAGCGGAAACGGTTGAGACGGCGAAAAGGTATTCGAGCATCAGGTCCCAGCCAATAATGAAGGCGATGATTTCGCCCAACGTCGTGTATGAGTATGTGTAAGCTGACCCGCTTTCGGGAACCATTGCGGCGAATTCAGCGTAACATAACGAGGCAAAGAGGCAGGCAATCGCAGCGATAACGAATGAAATCATTAACCCGGGTCCGGCGGTCAGTGCCCCGGTCCCCGTTAAAACGAAGATCCCGGTTCCGATAATGGCACCAATTCCGAGCATGGTGAGGTCAAAAGTTTTCATTTCCTTGTGAAGGGGACTGTGATAGTTGGCGAGCATCTCATTAATATCTTTTTTACGAAGTAATCGGTTGTGTGATAAGTCCATAAACATCGCCCCAATTCGTTTTAGTGGTGCCTATTTTAGGCGGGTTCCGATAATATGTAATGGCTAATTGGTCTAAAGTCAAAATTTCTTTTAGGTGATTTCACTAAAGCGCCATTTAGCTCCGGAACAGCCGGGTCGGTAAAAGCGCGTGAAATTAAGCTTTGTAAACGGTGTCAAGTTCGTCATGCTAAATATAAAAAAATAGATTCCGACGGTTGTCGGAACCTATTAATAGAATGTTTTTTAACGATGCTTACGAAAATAATTGTAGGCAACTGCTAGTAGAATAATGATTAATAACAGGCCAACTGCGGCCCGGGGACCAGCCACTCGTTCCGTCATGTGAAACATCCGGATGGGGCCAAGTCCGTGAACGCCAAAGATTGCTAACATTGCTAGTCCTCCCTAATAAACAAGATTATTACTGTTTTTATATGGAAATGCAAAAATTACATTCGCAAAAGATTATTATTGCTATGGGTTCTGCGGTAAAATGAATTTATTATTAGAATAGGTGGGTGCCTTCATTGCAATATATTTTGCCAATTTTTAACGTCATCGTGATTATTAACGCGGTGGCAGCAGTTATCACGGTCTTTCGCGACCGGCGTGATATTGCGGCGACGTGGGCTTGGCTGTTAGTGTTGATCATGATTCCGGTCGCCGGCTTCGTTGCGTACGCGTTTATTGGCCGGAAGCTACCAAAGAACCGAATCTTCCGGTTGAAAAAAGAAACCCAGATTCGATTAGACCAGATGATCCAACGCCAGCGCGAGGAACTAGGGGCCGAATTAATGCCGGCCGATGCGGTGACGAGCTCGGTTCGCGGGATGGTCAGCCTGTTTCTGAATTCTGACGGGGCACTGTTAAGTCGTAAGAACCGGGTTAAAATCTTTACGGATGGTCACGAAAAGTTTCACGCTATGTTTCAAGATATTGAAGCGGCGCAAAAACATATTCATATTGAATATTATACGTTTTACAATGATAAAATTGGAAACGAATTATTACATTTACTTGAGCGTAAGGCGGCTCAGGGTGTGGACGTACGGGTACTCTATGATCCATGGGGTTCAATGGGGACGTTCCGGAGCTTTTTCAAGCATTTAGAAGAACTCGGCGGCCACGCACGGCCATTCTTGGGTGCGCATTCCGCAGTACTCGACTTCCGATTAAACTTCCGTGATCACCGTAAGATTGTGGTGACAGATGGTCGGGTCGGCTACGTCGGCGGGTTTAACGTTGGCGATCAGTACCTTGGTCGTGACAAGAAGTTCGGTTATTGGCGCGATACGCATTTGCGGATTGTCGGTTCCGGCGTATTCGAACTGCAGGAACGGTTTATTCGTGATTGGAACGCAACGGATGCGGAACACCGAATTGTCCCAACTTCTGAGATGTTTCCTGTAATCAAAGTGAAAGGGAACACGTCACTCCAAATCGTTTCGAGTGGTCCCGATAATGACGGCCAACAGATTAAAATGGGGTACATTAAGATGATCATGACCGCGCAACACCGGTTATGGATTCAATCCCCGTATTTAATTCCAGATGATTCCGTATTGGATGCTATTCGAATTGCAGCAATGTCCGGTGTCGATGTCCGGATCATGGTTCCGGACAAGCCGGACCACGCGTTTGTTTACCGGGCAACGCAATATTATGCGCGGGAACTCGCCGAAGCCGGCGTGAAGATTTACTATTACAATAATGGTTTCATTCACGCCAAGACCATCGTCATTGACGGTCAGGTCGCCTCGGTCGGTTCAGCTAATATGGATTTCCGGAGCTTCAAGTTGAACTTTGAAGTGAACGCCTTCTTGTACGATACGGATCTTGCCAAAGAATTAGAGGGCATCTTCTTACGTGATCAAGCGCTCAGTAGTCTAGTGACGGTTCAAGATTTCAAAGATCAGCCATTCTGGTTGAAGTTTAAGCAGACCTTTTCACGGTTGTTATCGCCGATTCTTTAGGTGCGTTAGTCAAATGGTCAAACTTTTAACCGGCCGCTTCCGGCTGCCAGCGCCGTCATCTGCCGTGGGACCAGCCTGAGCCAAAGTGCGGTCTCAGGCTTCACTTTGATGCTTCGAAAATACCGCAAATCATTAAAGCTGTCCGCGCCGTAAACCGGGAAATTCACCCGGTCAACAGCGCCTTCACGGCTGATAACGTCACTGGCAGCCTGCAGCTAGACAGCAGTTCTAAATTAAGATAGTCAAAGTTTAAGCGCCCTACTATCAGTAACAGTCCGTTACTGATAGTAGGGCGCTTTTTTGATGAATTGTTAGAGGTTTCAGACCACGTTTGGACTGGCTATGCTTCCAAATAAAGTGTCTTTAAGTCGTTGATATCAGCAATTGATAGGCCGAGGACGTTGTGCAAGTAGCCCATGCCACCGCCGTAGAGGTCGTCGAATACCTGAAAAACCATTTTTAAGTTGTCCGCTTCAACGGACATCGCCACGTTGAACTGACTTGCAAGGTCACCCGCGTTAGCCTTGGTAATGATCGTATCGGTATCCATACTGTCAGCGGCCATGAAGACGGCGTTAGTGAGCAGGTAGTCTTGCATGATGGTTTCACGTGGCACGTCCAGCGCCGTCATGATGAGGGCGCCCGCTACGCCAGTTCGGTCCTTGCCAGCTGCGCAGTGGAACAGGACGGATTGGTCCGGTTCGGTGTTGGCTAGTAAAGTGGCGAACAGTCGCTGCCAGACTTTCACGGGATGGCTATCGGTGACCATCTGAGCATAAGTTTGCGCGTTAAAGGAATCGTCGACCACGAGCCGCTTTATTAAGCGTTTGACGCGCCGGTCGAACCGCCGATTGTCGGCGAACGGGTAGACGGAGGTATTGAGGTACTTAGTGTGTTTAGGATAACGGTCCGGCGACATTTGCGCTTCGGCTTCTTGACGCAAATCGATATCGTAGCGAAGACCGTATTGGTCCAAATAAGCTAAATCTGATTTGGTTAAGAGGGACATGCCGCCGCAGCGGAGCAACTTCTGCCACTTGAGGGTCTTGCCGGCTGCATTCTCGTAACCACCCAGCTCACGGAAATTAATGCCGTGTTCCAGGCGTAAAACTCGATTATGTTCCATAAGTGCTTACCTCGATTAGTGATATAGCCTAATTATAACCGCTTTCATTGCGATTGTCAGGGAAAACAGGAGGCTTGGTCTAATTTACGAAACACAATGATAGAAAAAATACCGGATCAGAAATATTGGCTATTTCTGATCCGGTATTTTAATTTTTAAATTAAAGTGAGTCGCCGTTATAAATTGAGTTTCTAACGATGACGTAATCACACTTCGTAATCGCCTTGAGATCCCGACCACCGGCGTATGAAATGGCGGACTGTAAGTCTTCTTGCATTTCATTTAACGTGTCTGCCAAGTGTCCACGGTAAGGAACTAACATTTGTTTACCTTCAACGTTTTTGTGTTCCCCTTTTTGGGTCTCACTCGCTGAACCGTAATACTGTTTGTAAGTCTTACCGTCAATCTTAATGACGTTACCGGGTGATTCTTGATGACCGGCTAACATTGAGCCAATCATCACCATGGTCGCACCAAACCGAATGGACTTCGCAATGTCGCCGTTAGTCCGGACACCGCCATCCGCGATGATGGGTTTTCTGGCCGCCTTGGCGCACCAACGTACGGCGGCTAACTGCCAGCCCCCGGTACCAAAACCGGTTTTGATCTTCGTGATGCAGGCCTTACCAGGACCGACACCGACCTTAGTCGCATCGGCACCGGCATTTTCTAAGTCACGCACGGCGGCCGGCGTCGCAACGTTACCAGCAATAACGAAACTAGCGGGTAACACTTTTTTAATGTGCTTGATCATTTCAATCACACTGTCGGCGTGACCGTGAGCGATGTCAATCGTGATGTATTCAGGAACGGCATCGTGCATAGCCAGTTCATCGATAAAATCATATTCGGACGGTTTGACCCCGACGGAAATCGAAGCAAATAAGTTGTCCGCGTGCATGCTTTCCACAAAGGCCCGGCGAGTTTCAGGGGCGAAGCGGTGCATGGTGTAGAAGTAATCGTGACTAGCCAGCCATTTCGCGAGGTCTTCGTTAATAACGGTCGCCATGTTAGCGGGAACCACCGGAATTTTAAAGTTCCGGTCGCCCAATTTGACCGTTGTATCGGCTTCCGAACGACTATTAATCACACACTTATTCGGAATTAATTGAATATCATCGTAATCAAAAATTTCCATTGCCATAAGACGAGCACTCCCTTAATTAGTTCCAGATATCGTGGTCGATCACGTTAGTTTGTTCACGGTCAGGGCCGACTGAGAAGGTCGCAATCTTAACGCCAACGAGCTCTTCGATCCGCTTTAAGTAGTTACGCGCATTTTCTGGTAATTCGGCTAACGTCTTCACACCAGTAATGTCTTCGTCCCAACCAGGTAGTTCGTCGTAAACCGGTTTGCAAGCTTCTAATTCTTTCAAGCTAGCAGGGTAGTGGTAAATGGTTTCGCCGTTTAAATCGTAGGCGGTACAAATCTTGATCGTCTTTAAGCCGGTTAAAACGTCTAGGCAGTTTAAGCTTAGGTGCGTTAATCCTGAAACCCGTTTGGCGTGGCGGAGCACAACGCTGTCAAACCAACCAATCCGACGAGGACGCTTCGTAACGGTCCCGTATTCATGGGCAGTTTCACGAATGAAATTACCGACTTCGTCAAATAATTCAGTTGGGAAAGGACCGTCACCAACTCGAGAGGTGTAGGCTTTTAAGACGCCGACACAGTTGTCGATCTTAGAAGGGCCAACGCCACTCCCGATAGTCACGCCACCGGCAACGGGGTTCGAGGAAGTGACGTAAGGGTAAGTCCCTTGGTCGATATCGAGCATGACACCTTGGGCACCTTCGAAGAGGACGCGTTTGCCATTATCGAGAGCATCGTTAATGACAACGGAAGTATCGGTAACGAATGGTTTCAAAGTTTGGCCGTATTCGTAGTATTCTTCAAAAATATCATCAAATTTAAGTGGTTCCAGATCGTAAAGTTTGGTAATAATCTGGTTCTTTTCTGCTAAGTTCCGCTTCAAGAGTGCGGCAAAGGTATCCTTATCTAATAGGTCTGCGATACGAATCCCAATCCGTTCAGCCTTGTCCATGTAAGCTGGGCCGATCCCTTTGTTGGTCGTCCCAATCTTGCCGCTAGCTTTAGACTTTTCTTGGGCACCATCTAAAACGATATGGTAAGGCAAGATGACGTGCGCACGGTTAGAAATCCGGAGATTATCCGGGTTAACATCGTTGTCGCGAAGATATTGTAATTCTTCAACTAATGATTTAGGGTTTAAAACGACGCCGTTACCAATTACGGCAAGCTTGTCGTGGAAGAAGATCCCCGATGGAATCAGCCGTAATTTAAAAGTCTTACCATTAAATACGATGGTGTGGCCAGCGTTGTCGCCGCCTTGGTAACGTGATACCACATCTGCTTCCTGACTTAAAAAGTCCGTGATCTTTCCTTTACCTTCATCGCCCCATTGGCTACCTACTACTACGACTGATGCCATGTTTTCCACCTCATTAAAATAGTTTAATTATGAATGTTCAATAGCAAGAAGTAGTGAAACGTTCACCACTCCAACAGGAATGAGTATAGCAATTTTTATATCAAAGTGCAACTTTAAAACCGAATGTTCTTGTTTAGGGTTCTTTTTAATGTTCATAGTTAAGACGGGTTTGCTGAAATATAAGCGGTTTTATGACGTGGCTAACGAAAAATAAGTAAATGTTTTCATTGTTCGTCCCTACCAATAACTAAAGGAGTGTGATATAATAATGTTCGTGTTTTGTTAGTGAATAAGTGAATAGAAATGAGGATTTGCAATGATTGATCGTTATACGCGTCCTGAGATGGACAAAGTATGGTCGCTAGAAAACCAGTATCAAGCTTGGTTAGAAGTAGAAATTGCTGCGGATGAAGCTTGGGCAGCCTTAGGAAAGATTCCGGCCGAAGATGTTGCAAAAATTCGGGACAACGCTAAGTTTGACGTTGACCGGATCGCCGAAATTGAATCCGTGACGCATCACGATGTCGTGGCGTTTACTCGGGACGTTTCCGAATCACTAGGGGATGAACGTAAATGGGTCCACTACGGCTTAACTAGTACCGATGTGGTTGACACGGCGCAAGGCTACCGTTTAAAGCAGGCAAACGCAATTATTCGTCAGGACTTACAGGATTTACGCGCAACACTAGCACAACAGGCTAAAAAATATAAATATACCGTTGAAATGGGCCGGACCCACGGGGTTCATGCGGAACCAACGACCTTTGGGCTTAAACTAGCGCGTTGGTACTCTGAAATTAATCGTAATATTGAACGGTTTGACCACGCGGCAGCGGGCGTTGAAGCGGGCAAAATTAGTGGTGCGGTTGGGACTTTCGCCAATATTCCACCATTTGTTGAACAATTTGTCTGTGACAAGTTAGGGATTCGCGCACAAGAAATTTCAACGCAAGTGTTACCACGTGATTTACACGCGGAATACATTGCTACCATCGCTTTGATGGCGACGAGCGTTGAAGTGATTGCGACCGAAATTCGGGGATTACAAAAATCCGAAACGCACGAAGTTGAAGAATTCTTCAACAAGGGTCAAAAGGGTTCCTCCGCAATGCCACATAAGCGTAACCCAATTGGTTCAGAAAACGTGACTGGGTTGGCACGGGTTTTACGGGGCCACATGATGACCGCGTATGAAGACGTTCCGTTATGGCATGAACGTGATATTTCACATTCTTCCGCTGAACGAATTATCTTGCCAGATTCCACCATTTTAATTGATTACATTTTGACACGTATTAATAAAATTGTTTCAACGTTGACGGTATTCCCAGAACGAATGAAGCAAAATATGGATGCAACGTACGGCTTAATTTACAGCCAACGGGTGCTTTTGAAGTTGATCGATACGGGCATGTCCCGTGAATCAGCGTACGACTTGGTTCAACCATTGACTGCGAAGGCGTGGGATGAACAGCTTCACTTCAAGCCGTTAGTCGAAGGCAACGAAGAGATTCGCAAGCACTTAGACCAAGCGGCAATCGATGACGCGTTTGATTACCACTACCATTTGCGTCACGTGGACGATATCTTTAAGCGTTTGGGCTTAGATGATTAAGTCATAACATAAAAGAATTAAAAACCGGAGTACTAACTGCCAAGCAATGGCCGTTAGTACTCCGGTTTTGTGTTAATAGGTGTTAAGTCACTTATTTAATAATTTCTTTTTGAATCCGATCATCCGGGAGATCCCGTGGTGTGAATGTTTCGGTCGTTTGACCAAGGGTGAGGACGATCAATGGCTTGAATCCGGCTGGTAAAATGTCAGCTGGAATTGAACCGAGGCTAGCCATGTTGTAGTTAGCGCCCAAGCCCAGGTCTTCGGCAGCGAGTTCCATGTTATGCACAATGACCCCGGCAGAGACGGCTTCCATGGTGGAAGCGGCACTGGCTGCGACGATGATGGCCGTTGGTGCGCCGTGCAGACCGTTTAATTGTGAAATGATTGCTGGTTTTTGGACGGCAATGATGCGGTAGTTTTCAAACTGGCTCATTCCTACGGCACCGGCATTCCCAGCCTTTAAAATCGTTTGTAATTGCTCGTCAGAAATCTGACCACTGTATTCCCGAACGGCCTTACGGGATTGAATCATTTTAAGTGTTTCCATGTAAAAATACCCCCACTTGATTTGAGATTACTTTAATCATAACTGTTTTTGTATCCGTTTGCACGACCGTTTTTACTTTGTGCGGTGGCGGCGCTTAGGTTGACGTTCGTATTTACGTTGTAACTTTTTCGATAGCGTATGTTCCTTAGCCTGGTTCTGCTTTTGTTTTTCAAACGGGCGTTTTTCAGCGTAGAACACGTAGTACCCGTTTAGCTCAGTGACTAGGACGTTCCCAAAGGTACTCTTGAGCTTATTCTCATACCAAGTGCGCCGTTTAGTCACCATGTACATGTGGCCGCCCATGCTTAATTGATGCTGAGCATTTTCGATGAAGCCCCTTGCGACCGCAAAATCGGTGTGATAGGGCGGGTTTGACAGGATTAGGTCAAAGGTCTCACCAGCAAGCTTTTCAAAACCGTTACTTTGTAAAATCGTTGGGGTGACGTGGTTACGTTGGGCGTTCATCTTGGACAATCCGACGGCGTTTTGATCAACGTCGACCATGGTTACCCGGTCGTGGGGATACTGAGTGGCAAGGTAGATGCCGACAAAGCCGAATCCGCAACCGAGGTCCAAAACGCGTAGCCCGTCCTTAGTGTGGAGCTGTTCCATCATGGATTCGGTACCAAGGTCTAAGCCGCTTGGGGAAAAGACCTCTGGATCAGTTTCAAATTGGAGTGATGTTGCTTGGTAATTAATTGTTAACATTTTTTTCTCCTTAATAAGTGTCTTCTCGACAAGCATACGTGTTCTAAGGGCGTGAGTAAAGCATGGCGCGGATTGTGTCGGTGATTATAGACGCTTATACTGAAAATAACTAAGGTTTAAAGACAAAAGACTTTTAACTAATCGTCTTAATAAATAAAGAAGGTATTGGCATGCACGCATTAATTGCAATTGATTCGTTTAAAAATTCTATGACCAGTATGGTTGCTAATCAGACCGTGGCGGACCAGTTGGCTAAGTACGGCATTACTGCTAGTCAGGTCGCAATCGCTGACGGCGGTGAAGGAACGGTGGCGGCCTTCTTGGCAAACCAACCGGGTGGACAAGCCGTTGACGTCGAAACGGTTGATTTGGCCCAGCGCCCAATCAAAGCGACTTACGGTTATTTTGCAGCCCAACAGCTCGCCGTGATTGAGGTGGCGGCGGCCTCGGGAATTCAATTTTTAACGTCGGGGTTGAATCCGGCTAACACGAATACTTACGGGACCGGATTGTTGATCAAAGCTGCCGTCGAACGCGGCGCGACCAAAGTGATCCTGGGCCTGGGTGGTAGTGGAACGGTCGACGGGGGTGCCGGAATTTTGCGTGCATTAGGCGTGCGTTTCTTCGATGCGACGGACCAACCATTGGCGATGGTTGGCGCCGACCTTGGCCGTGTGAGCCGCGTAGATACGAGTCAAATGTTACCAGCTTTGCGGCAAGTAACGTTTGTAAGCGCTGCTGATGTGACCAATCCACTGACCGGTGAATTAGGGGCAACCCGAATTTTTGGTCCTCAAAAGGGGTTGGCCACAGACCAAATTGCCGCCTATGATCAGGCGATGGCACATTATATGCGCACCGCGACTGGCACCGTCAGTGAGCATCCAGCGGACGGGGCTGCCGGCGGAATTGGGTTTGCGCTCCGGTACTTCTTACACGCCCAAGTCCAATCGGGGTTTGAATTGATTGCTGAGCTGAGTCAACTGGAAACGCTGGTACAACAAGCAGATTTCGTGATTTCCGGTGAGGGTCAGGTCGATGACCAGAGCTTTATGGGAAAAGTGCCAATTCAAATCAGCCACCTAGCGCAAGCCGCGGGGAAAAACTGTTACTTGTTAGTTGGTCGTCAAAAAGGGGCGGGGGCAACCTTTG
The DNA here is from genome assembly GCF_036246185.1 of Lactiplantibacillus paraxiangfangensis. Taxonomy (NCBI): domain Bacteria; kingdom Bacillati; phylum Bacillota; class Bacilli; order Lactobacillales; family Lactobacillaceae; genus Lactiplantibacillus; species Lactiplantibacillus paraxiangfangensis. Next base: position 24,907 of record NZ_BTPW01000019.1, on the reverse strand, counting down.
CCAAACAAGGGGTGACCGCGGTGTTACCGATTGTGGATCAAGTGATGACGCTAGAAACAGCGCTGAAACGGGGTCTGGAAAACTTAGCCCGGACGGCCGAACGGTTAGCACGCCTGATCACGCATCCAGTTTAAAAATTAGCATGACCGTTTTTGTCTAATATAATTGACAATACAGCCTAAATAGCTTAATTTAGTCAGTAAGCGATGTCATATATAGTTTACATTGAGAGGAACTGGGCTGAATGAATCGGGTTAAAGAATATCGCCAACGGGCCCATTTATCACAAATGGGGCTGGCAGAAGCCATCGGGGTGGCGCGGCAGACGATTAACATGATTGAAAATGATAAGTATAATCCGTCGTTAGCCTTATGCTTGAACTTGGCTCACGTACTAAATACGGACCTAAACACGTTATTTTGGCTGGAAGATGACTCAAAGGAATAGACGGGGGTAGTAACGATGGGAAAAAATACGTGGTCGCAACGACTGATAAAATGGTTTTATGGGCTCGACCGAACGCTTGATGAGTATGAGCAACACGTTCTTGACCGTGCGGGGCATAATATCACGGTTGGTCTCATTGCTTATTTATTATTAAGTGGCCTTGGGATGTCCTTTTTGGCGGGAATGGTTGGTGTTAACACGAGCCTGATTATTTGGCAGTTCACCAATTTAGGCGTCTGCTTAGTGGCATGGGGCTACCTGAGCTGGGCCATCTATAAACTGCATTTAAGTGATATTGAAGTCACTTCTAAACAGTATCAGGGTGCGATTAAGGCCGTTTTAAAGAAATCACAACGACAAACGTTAGTGACGGTCGTGCTATTTCAGGTGATCGATTCCTTAAGCAACGCTTGGTTAGATTCCGCTTCGTATTGGCAAACGTTTTTCAGTTGGCCACAGTTACGGACGTTACTAATCTTTGCAGTTGTGATGGGTGGTGCTAGCGTACTAATCGGTATGGCCCGCGTTAAAGTGGTTTACTAAAATCAATGATCATTAAATAAACATACTAAGACAAAACTCAAAAAGCTATCCAGAAATATCAACTATTTCTGAATGGCTTTCCTTATTACTATGGTCGAAACGTGTGACAAAAGGCAATTTGTTCCGCTTAACCCAAAATCAGCGACCATTCCAAACCCAGGAATAATCGCTGATTTTACGTTAATGCTCACAAACTGACCGCCTTTTGTCACACTCTCGCAGATAAATATTGGTCGAGAAAAGCCGTAACGTGTTTTTGATAGGTTGCGGGATCGATCCAAAAACTCTCCGCGTGGGTGGCATCCGGCACTTGCCACATAGTTTTGGGACCACCAGCCGCCTGATAGTTCTTTTTCAGCATCCAGCTAGGGACGTAGACGTCCTTTTCACCATGGATGAAGAAGATTGGCCGGTCGTTATGGCGAAGCTGTTCGACGGAACTCACGTCGCTTAAAAAGTAACCCATTCGGTGGCGATTAATAAAACTAACGATCGGGACAAACGGATACTTCGGTAAGTGGAACTGCCGCTTAAGCAAGTAGGCGAGTTCCTCTTCAACGCTAGTATAACCGCAGTCGGCGATGATGGCTTTAACTTGTTCAGGTAACTGTTCACCACTCATCATTTCGACGGTGGCGCCACCCATGCTGACCCCGAAGAGGACGATTTGGGTCCGTGGACCGCTGTGCTGAATAACGCGGTCAATCCAACCAAGGTAGTCGCGGCGGTCCTGCCAACCGAAGCTGATGTACTTGCCGGCACTTTGACCATGCCCACGGTCGTCAGGTAGTAAGACGTTGTAGCCCATCTGGGAAAACATGTAGGCGTAGTTGGCCATCGTTTCCCCGTCACCCTTATAGCCGTGGGAGACGATGACCGTTTTATGGCTAGCCGTCTTTGCGGGAACGTATGTGGCTACTAACCGGTTTGCCTCATCCGCGATGTTTAATTGCCAAGTCTGAGTTGGTTGGCGGTGCAGCCAGTTGACGTAAGACCAGTAAGCGTCTGCGTACTTTTGCTTGTCGGCTGACGTTTCGGGAACGTAGTCGACCCGTTTAAATGCAAAATTATATAATTTTTCACTCGCTAGTAAAGTCGCTGAAAATAGGGCTAAAGGTGCCCCTAACGCGGCGAGTACGTGGCGTTTTTTCAAAATAATCACTCCTCAATCTCTTACTTCATTATGATAATCCTAATTTAGCAATTGGGGCAAGCGTGAGCATGGCAACTAATAAAAGTTAAATTTAGGGATTGATTACTGTTGTGTGAATATTTAGACTAATCAAAATTAGCCACCTGTGAGTAGTTATTCCGGTTGCCACTGATGACATGCGGTCGTGGGACCGGGCCTAGCCAAAGAAGCGGTCTAGTCCCTCGTCCGGAATAATTGCAAAGACCACAATTGTCCCGGACCGTCCGTGGTCTAAGCCCGGAAAGCTCACCGGACTAAAACCACTTTCACGACCGATGCCATCAGTGACAGCCTCCGATTATCCGACAATAATAACGATAGTAAAACTGGTTTAGCGAAGGTGGACAGAATTGATGTGCTGTGTCGACAAGATTAGCGGGCGAATTTCACGCTAATCTTGTGGGGCGATTCAAAGACGTGGGCTGGCGGCTTTGAATCGAGGTTCCAGACCGCACCATGGCTGGAACCGTCCCTCTATAGCACATCGGTTCTGTCCGCCGAAGCGGATAATTTAGCAATAATTATCGCTACTGTTGCGGTATTGATAGTAGTTTTAGATTTAACAGGGTACTAAAAAAACCACCGCGAAGGCGATGGTAGGAGTAGTTCATTTCGCCAGGTGATGTGCCCAGCGAGACTGATTTTCATTAACTTTGGAGGAGTAAATGAAAAAGGTTCCGGCAACTGGGCGCAAAACTCAGTTACCATATTATTAGTATAGTCCATTGACCGTTAAAAGATAAATTAAAGTGCCGTTATCGACGAAAGATTACGTTAACGGGTTAAATATTGCGGCCAGCTGACGGTTAAATTGACGTTCGGGACGTGGATGCCAATTTGTTATGATGAAAAGTCAGCGTGACGTTGGCCTGGGGCTGATTTTCGATATTGTTATAAGTCACGGTTTGAACGTTTTCAGTGGGCGTGGCCCAATTGGAGACCGTATTAGGAATACCTAAGGTTGCGGTTACCTGATTGTAGGGTGTCCCGGGTGTTAGTTGGTCCAACATGGTGCCAGTGACCTTTGAGTTTGGGCTCAGTTGGGCGCCCCGGTAGTTTTTAGCGACCGCAATACCGTCATGAAAACTCACGCTGATGATGGCGCCTTCTAAACTAGTATCCGGGTGTTTCCAGACGTAGGTTTTAAGTGAACGCTGTGCGACGGTGGTCACGTTATTAGTTTGGTTCGGTTGACCAAGGAGCGCATGGACTTGCTCGATGGTGCTTGCATAGTCGTTGGGTTCAATTGCTAATTGAATCCGATCAAAGTTCGTTCGTGTGACACCGGGAACCCGTTTGCGAGTTGCGGTGCGCGCAGTGGGTGCGTCGTCGTGGTGATGGGCGGGATGCGTTGAAGCGGTGTTCCCACACGCCGTTAACGTGATAAGTGCCCAGCCCGAAAGCACCACGATGATGGTTCTTAACATGGTAAAATCCTCCGTGAAATGTAAATAATACTGGTTGTTTTCAATAACGATACCATTTATTCGCAGTAATGTACATAACCGCCGTGAAAATGAGAATGTAAAAAACCACCGTATCGGGGAATACGGTGGAAAAAGGAGTAGGGTAGACATGTGACGGGGAATCACATGCCACTATGAATTTCATTACTTTGGAGGAGTAAATGAAAAATTTTAGGTTGTGTTATAGCTGATTGAGTTAACCTCAATTGCTATGATGCTATCATACCGAGGTCGTGTGAAGAATGTGTGAACGAATCGGTTCAATGTAATGAAAAAAGTGATAAGTAAAAATTAAGCATCTTCATCAGTGCGGTTAATTATCATCGCGGTTTCCACCAAAGAGCAGGATTAACCGTAGTAATTGTAAGAACGTTGACAACGCAACAGCGACGTAGGTGAGGGCCGCTGCAACGAGTACTTTGCGCACCATCGGAACTTCATCGCGAGTGAGCACTTGGCCGTCAGATAGAATCTGCAAGGCTCGGCGGGACGCGTTAAATTCAACGGGTAACGTGACTAATTGGAACAGTAGCGCTAATGAAAATAGGAAGATCCCGATGTGAATAATGGTCTGATTGTAACTTAAAAGTACCCCGACGATGATGATTGGTAATGAAAGGGTCGAGCCAAAGTTAGCGACTGGAACGATGGCGGAACGTAACCGCATTGGCCAATAGTTAACGTGATCTTGAACGGCGTGCCCACATTCGTGAGCGGCGACCCCAATAGCGGCAACGGACGTGGAATCAGCGGTCGCTTCAGATAGGCTGAGGACCTTTGTCTGGCCGTTGTAGTTGTCGGTTAGATCACCGCTGATCTTTTGGACGCCGACGTTGTTAATGCCGGACTGCGCCAAAATAAAGCGAGCGGCGTCACTACCAGAGTAGTTGGACTTGCTACGATAGCTGTCAAAATGCCGGAACGTGCGGTTAACGTAACCGGATGCTGCCATGGAAATGAGCAGTCCGATAATCACTAAAAAGTAAGTTGGATCAAAAAATGAATAGAACAAATGAATTCCTCCCGTGTCGTTTAATTGTTAATCGATATTTTATCAGATTTGATTTGCAGTTACCAAGCCTAGGAAGTCAAAAGTGTTTTTTCTGTTAACTAACGAATTGGCTCGGTATAATGCGATTGTCTAGAAGTGACACGCATTTAAAGTTAGGGGTAAGCACGAATGGAAAAAACTTATCGGACGCTAACGTATGGGAACATGCCGTTAAAGTTAGATTCTGGCAGTAGCTGGATCTTTCCGAAGGGTGTGGAAGTGAAGGCGAAGGTTGATTTGGAAACCGGACAAGTGACGTTCTTTGTGGATGCTAAGGATTTAGAATTATTGCGATCTGTTGATAAATAATAAAAGTGGGGCCCCAAGATAGCTTGAGGGGCCTGCAAAAAAGCCATTCAGAAATGTTTCTGAGTGGCTTTTCCTAGTGTTATGGTCGAAACGTGGACCAAAAGGCAATTTGTTCCGCTTAACCTGAAATCAGCGACTATTCCAAACCCAGGAATAATCGCTGATTTCACGTTAATGCTCACAAACTAATCGCCTTTTGGCACAGACTTTGCATTTTAGAACTTAGTTTCATCCGCACGCCGTTGATGGGGTTGCGGATCGTTGGTCGGTAGGGTATTAGTTGGACTATAGTTGTTGCTGACTAAGAAGCGTTGTAATTTGAAGCTCGAGGCCAGTTTGAAGCAAGTCTCCGCGTCGTGCAGGTCGCAGCCGGTGAGCGCTGTGATATGGCTCAAGCGGTTGCGTAACGTATTCGGGTGGATGTACAAATTTTTAGCCGTTTGCGTCAGGTTGCAAGTAGCACATAAATAACCATCCAGGGTAGCAACTAAAGCGGTGTTGTTTTTAGCGTCGTAGGCGAGCAATTCTTGTAACGCCGGATTAATAAAGAAGGGCAGGATTTCAATGTGGTTCACCCGGTCAAAGGCAAGGTTGTAAAATTGGTCTTCACAAAAGACGAGCCGGCCTCGGTACGTCTTCAGCCGGTCGGTCCGGTTACAAACGGTGTAAGCGGCGAAGGTGTCCTCCGGGTTAACGTAGTGTTGCGAAACGATGAGGCGACAGTCAGCTTGCTCGGTAATCTGGTGTAACGTGGTCTTAAATTTGGGACTGTTATAATTCACCAAGCTGATGGAAATTAGGGCGAAACACTGCTGTTTAAACGTTGAAACGAGCACTTGCTTGAAGTGGGGTACTAGTAAATATTGCAGGCGCTGCTGGAGAATGTGCGCGGACTGGTTGGTCAGTGGGTCACATTTAACGAGGACCATTGCATCCGGTAAAACGGCCCGTTGTTCTTCAAATTGCGCGGCAAAGGTGGTGCTCTGGCGTTCGGTTAGTAGCATGTTTAAGAGTTGGTCGCGCTGAGATTCCGAGGTCGGCATGATTTGATTCTTAACGACGGAGCCGGCAATTACCTGACCAATTTGGTTGATCAATAGGGCTTGGACGTCGTTTAACGGTGTCTTCATGGTGGTCATGACCAAATAGCCGATGGGTTCATGCGCATTGGCTAACGGGGTAATCAACATGGGTCCCGCGGCGAGGTCGTCGTTAACCATGTAGACCTGAGTCAAAAAGTTAGGGTTGTCCGGTGCAAAGCCGTGTTCTAGTAACCAGCGCGCAATCTTATTGTTTTCAATTGCGGCGTGGATACTGGGACCGTTAATATTCGTGGTGTGTGAACGAGATAAAATCTGGCCATTCAAGTCAATGATGGCCACTGGATTTTGCAATAGGTTGACCACGGCCTGTAGCGTGGTATCAAAGTCGGCGGTGATCGCGTTGATTGCTAACGTATTGATATCAGCCTGCAGTTTATCCGTTGGCCCTAGCGACTGGCCGATTTGGATTAATAGTTTTAACAGCTGACTCTGAAGGGCAATCGTGGTGGTTGAGTGTGCGCCAAGTTCGATGGTCCCAATAACGATCTCCTGTTGGTGCTCCCAACAACTCAGCTGAACATCGTAGTCGTCGTTAGGATGCAAATATAAGCAGTTTGATTTGTGGCCAAACTGGGGACCAGAAAAGGCGGCCCGTTTAATGTCTGGGTTATGGTGATCCAATGATGCGGTGGTCGATAGTTCAAATTTAAGTGCAATTTTTTTAAGCAATGATTTTAATTTCATGACGACGTATCCCCCATATGTCAGTCTATAAGTCCAACTTAATGATAAGGAATGAAAGCGCTTTTGTAAAGGCTGGTAGGTTGCGTAGAAGAGACAAAAGGCCTGCTGAACAGCATTGTTCAGCAGGTGCTTTTGTTAAGACTAGGAATTAAAATTTAAAGGAAGTCCGTCTGAGTTTTAGAATCGTAACGCGTTGTGTGGAGTGGTTCTTTAGCAGATTTCCCAATCGCAACCCCCATAACGGGAACGTAGCGCTTTGGATCTAGGCCTAGGGTTGGAATCATCTTTTCGAAGTCAATCCCAGAGAAGGCGTTAGCGTCGTAACCGTGGGCCCGTGCAACTAAGAGTAATTGCATTCCGACGGTTGAGCAGTCAATCGTTGCGTCAAACTTTAAGAAGTCTGGAGTGGCATTTTCATAAAGTGGTAAGAACGTGCCAAGAATTTGATCCAAACGTTCCTTAGTGATGTTACCAGCCTTGTAAACTTTGTTCCAAACATCGCGGTAAACCAAGTGTGACTGGGTATCACCGGCGATGAAGACAATGGCTGAAGCGCTGTCCACTTGTGGATAGTTGAATTTCATCACAGCTTTTTTGAATTTTTCTTTAGCTTCAGGGGTGTCGATGACGACGAAGTGCCATGATTGCAAATTGCATGCGGATGGTGCGGTGGCTGCTTCCGAAATCATCTTTTGTAATTCATCGCGGTTGATTTTAACACTAGGATCAAAGGCTCGAACCGAGTGACGGTTAAACATCACGTCGGATAAGTCGTTATTTACTAATTCTTTAGTGGTTTCTGACATAGTTGAACCTTCCTTTCAAAAAGTTAATCGTTAAATGATATAAGTCGTGTCTTTCTGGTTAAAGAAGCCCCGGTCGTAGCGGCCCGTTAATAGTTTTGGCATGGTGACGTCGGCATCCACCGTGTCGAGTTTCAACGTATTGAACATAACGGATGTGTCCATGTGGAACCAAGCGGCACCTAATGGCTTCAAGACTTTTAATTCGCCCAATGGATCGTCTGGAGTTGAGTGCATTTCAATGTCTAAGTGGCCTGGTTCAACTTGGTCACAGAGCGAACGCAGTTGGGTGGCAACGAGTTGGACATTTTCAAAGTGGTTAGTCCCGTCGTCGTGTTGGTCGATATCATACTTGTAGAAGAAACTGTTCATTTCAGCTTCTTTGCCTAAAGCTAACTGGCCAGCAAACTGCTTCATGATTGACGGATCGTTAAGTTCGCCCGCGTCCCATGAAACTTTCATCAAGGTCTTGCCGTGACGGTCAACGGTTGCGTAAGCACCATCGTCGGTCCGGCGTAATTCAATGGCGTCGGCGAGTTTCTTAGGGATACCAGCGCCTTCGCGGCCGGCAATAACACCACTTTCAGCACCAGGGCCGTGGAGCAATAAGGTCAGTGGGTAAGCACCCATCATCTTATCTTTATAGCTAACTAATGCGAACAAGCTTTGTTCGAGGTATGGGCCGCCAAAAGTTGGTTTGCCCATGTGAACAACGTAGCCACAAACAACGGGCGCAACTAATTTGAGCGGTGCGGGAATGAGGCTAGCTAACATTGCTGGGTCGGTTGCGTATGCGAAGCCAATCCCTTCTTGATCATTCATGCTAGGTGATTTTAAGAAGTTCTTTACATCATCGTTACTTACTACAAATGCCATAATAAACACTCCTTTGAATGACTACGTTACATGATGCCGTCCATAATGTGGACGTCTGGTTTGCCATCGTTGACGATCCGGTTGACCCGGTCGCTAATTAATGGGTTGAATTCTGGGTGGGTCAAAATGTAGAAGCGGTTATCTTCCAAGGCTTTAAAGACGGTCTCTTCGATCGTGTCGATTGGTTTACCGTTGGTGATAACGTACTTCGCAAATTGTTGTCCCTTTAAGTAAGCTTCGCTTTGATAGTATGGATCACTTGGGTCGCTGTATTGTGCTGGCCGGTGATTTTCGGTATGGTACAAATCAGTTTGAACGAAGCCAGGGCACATGACGTGCATGTCGATGTCGGCCTTGATCCGTTGCAAGTCGTAAGCGGTCGCTTCAGTCATCCCAACTGAGGCAAACTTGCTAGCGTGATATGACGGCATCCCGGGGGTGTCGACTAAGCCGGCGATGGAGGCAACGTTTAAGATGTCGCCATGGGTCTTTTGTTTTAACATGATTGGAATAACGCGCTTCATGGCGTAAACCTGGCTCATCAAGTTAATATGCATGATCCATTCCCAATCACGGCTTGGTAATTCCCAAATCCGGCCGGGAAGGGCGATGCCGGCGTTGTTGATTAATAAATCAATCTGGCCGAACTTGTCCATGGTTTGTTGAATCGCGTCGTCCACGTTATCTTCAACCGTGACGTCGGCGGTCACCATAATCGCTTCAGCGCCTAAATCATCGGTAATGGTTTTGTAGGTTTTCTCCAGGGCGGGACCGTCAATATCAACGAGGGCTAAGCGCATGCCACGCTTGGCACCACCTTCTGCGATCACTTGGCCAAAGCCGTGGGCCGCACCCGTAATGAACATTACTTTGTTTTTAAAATCTTTCATCGTAATAAAACCTCCTCCAAAATTAGTTGTGATAGTTTTATAAAAGTCGACTCTTATGGGCGGGAATCATTTCACCCTCCCTAACAAGGTCTATCATAACTTAAAATTGGAAGCGCTTTAACGGTGAAAAGCACCAAAGTTACCACCGGGACACTGTGGACTATCTACATGTAAATAATTTCACAATTAAATGCTTGGTTGAGAAAAATAACGACAAAAAACCTCCGTACGGGGAATACGGAGGAAAAGGGAAAGTAAATATTTAAGTATACACACACATCTATTCATCGCTTGGGGAGGTAATGAATATTTGAAGTTAGGGGTCGTTAAGGAATGGGAAGTTCCTTAATGACTATGAATACAGTATAACGAGCGGTCGTGAAGAAAATGTGATGTTGAAATAGTAAAAACGTGATTTTCATTTGAAAAAAGATTCTAGTTGCGGGGCACACGCTTTTACAAAGTTTATAATCGATTTGCGACATACAGGCAACTAATGTTGGCTCAGAATATTGATTTATCAAGGATCTAAGCTTCTAAAGAATTGGCGATGCTATAATAAGTCTCAAATTCGTTGAAAGCGAGATTCCTTATGAGCATAAAAATCGTTACCGATTCTGCGGTGCGCCTGACCGCAGCTGAAATTGAACAATATAACATTGCAGTCGTACCACTATTAGTAGGGTTTGGGAGCGATTTGATTGCTGATACGGCCGTTGACCCCGCCCAATTTGACCAACAAATGCGGGTTAGTCCTAGTTTGCCGACAACGAGCCAACCACCGATTGGTAACTTTGTCAGCATTTACGATTCGTTAACCGCGGATGGCAGCCAGGTCTTATCGTTACATTTGACGGAGACGTTGAGTGGGACCGTTAACGCGGCCCGGCAAGCGGCTGAGCTATGTGACGGGGACGTGACGGTAATCGATACGCAGAGCGCGGATCGCGGGATGGCCTTTCAGGTTCTGACGGCGGCACGAATGGCGCACGGGGGTGCCACCTTAGACACGATCTTAGCTAAACTCACGGTTATTCGTGAGCACACTAAGACCTACTTATTTGTCGATACCCTGGATAATTTGGTCAAGGGTGGTCGGGTGCCGAAGTTAGCTGGCGTTGTGACTAACTTGATTAAGCTGAAGTTCGTTTTTGAATTGGCTGAAGGTAAGTTGAAACTTTATACCCGCGGCCGTGGGAAGAAAGCCTTGATTAAAGCGCAAGAACGAATCTTGGCTGAGCTACAAGATGCAACGCGGGTCGAAGCGGCCGGAATTTCCTACGTGGGTGATCCTAGTGTGGCGGATGAGCCGGAAGCCCTGTTGAAAAAGGTGGCACCACAAGCTGACTTAATGGTTGCGAGAACTAGTGCGGTGATTGCAACGCATGCGGGAATTGGCGCATACGCTTTGATGCTTTATACTATAGATTAAATTAAGGGTGTCATTGTACTATTAAAATAATCTTTAGTATGCTATAATTAAAAGATAATAATTTAGAGCCGTGTTGGCGCACTGTTCTGAGCCTAACCACCATGAAAATGATGACTAGACCCGGATGGGGCGTCTTTTTTGTTACTACTAGACACTTAAAGAAAGTAGGAAAATGTGTGAATTATCTTCTCAATAATCCGTTTTTTGGGATTGGACTATCGGTCCTGGTTTATGGGATTGGCGAGTATTTGTATCACAAAACAAATCGCTTCGTACTATTCCAACCGTTATTTTTTGGAATGTTGCTCGGGATTGGTTTATTGGTATTGATGGCGTCGATTCTACGGACACCTGTACAAAAAGTTTACGAAGCGTACCAGATTGGTGGCGACTGGTTGTTCTGGTTTGTTGCACCGGCAACGGTCTCGTTTGCCGTACCGTTATATAAGCGCAATGATATCTTCAAAAAACACTGGGACGTCATTTTAGTTGCCCTGTTTATAGGCTTGCTGCTATCCCTGTTTGGGATTTATGGCGTTTCACGATTATTAGGCTTAACCGATGCGGCTTTGGGCGCGATGTTAGTTCAAGCGGCGACGACCGCGATTGCCTTACCCGTAGCGGAGTCAGTTGGTGGTGATCAGGCGATTGCAGCCTTTGCGGTTATTTTGAATTCGGTCCTGATTTATGCCCTGGGAGATCACTTTATTCGCTGGTTTAAGTTGCATAAGAATCCACTCGGCGCAGGCTTAGGGTTCGGAATCGCGGGTAACGCGGTGGGTGCTACGAAGGCCATTGAAGTGAGCGAAGCAGCGGGCGCGACCGGCGCCATCGCCTTCGTTATCGCGGGGATTTTAGTTAACTTCATGGTACCGGGATTTGCTAGTTTCGTTGGTTTAGGTTAGGAGGAATTTGATGAAAAAGGGAATGTTTATCCGTCAGATTATGATTTACGGTGTGATTTTATTTGCCAGTAGTTTGCTGTCAAACTTATCCAGTCAGTTATGGCCAGCTTTTCCAATGCCGACTGCGTTGATTGGGATGATTATGTTGTACCTCCTCCTAACCTTTAAAGTGGTCAAGCTGGAACACGTCTCCGGTGTGAGCAACTTCTTTGTCCAGATTATTAGTTTAATTTTCATTCCATCTGGAATTGCCCTAGTGACGAAGTTGGACGTGTTAAAAGCAGAAGGGTTACAAATCATTGTCGTCATCATGATTTCAACGTTGATGTTATTGCTATTTACCGCTGGAATTGCGTGGGTGCTGATTCAAGTTAAGGAATGGCTGCAAGCACGAGTTGGTCGTTCGGCTGGAGAAATTGAAGAGGATTAAATCTTGGTGGCATTACATTTACTAAGCGGTAGATGTTGTACCAGTTAGATCTAGTCAATCATGAAACGTTGAGGGGAAAAGCGGTGGGGTCGTTGCTTTTTCCTTTTTTATTACCCGCTCCGTCGGGTAGCCCTGGCGTGCTATGGGGGACGGTCGCAGCCATAGTGCGGTCTGCAACCTCGATGCAAAGCCGACAGCCCACGTCTTTGCATCGCCCCGCAAGATTAGCAACTAAAACCCACTTGCTAATCTTGCCGACACAGCACACCAAGACTACCCGACTGCGCTAAAAACAGACTTACTATTGTGATTCGGATAACCGGACTAACTCAGTTGTATTAGTCTAAATACTGATACAACAGTAATCAATCCCTAAATTTAACTTTCAACCTTTAGTTAGAAAATAAAAAAGCCACTACATCAAGGATGCAGTGGTCAAGGAGTAGGAAACATCAAAGTGGGGGCTTTGATGAACCCCATTCATAAGACTTGGGGGAGTCCATGAATGAAAATAATCACTAGTCGACGTTATGGCAGCAACGCCACTAATAATCTAAAAACTAAAGAATATTAAGGATTGACAGTCAGTTGGTCACTTACTATCAATCTGCGACTATTATAAGTGCAAACCCTAGCGGCTGCAACTAATTGAGCTGATTAATTATTTTAAGGTGACGCGTGGTTGAAAATCGGCTGCGAATAATCCCATGTGGTATAAATCGTAGCGATGCCCGTCCCGCATGACGGCCCGCACGTTGGTTCCTTCGAATTCAAAGCCGCTATTTTGATAAACGGCGATGGCGGATTGGTTTGTTGCGATGACGTCCAAACAGACCTTATAAAGGTTCAATTCGTTGAAACCATAATTAAGCATAAGATTTAACGTCTCGGTACCATAACCTTGACCACGATCATTGGGGTCGCCAATTGCGATGGCTAACTGTGCAATTTGGTTCGTCCATTCGATATTGTATAACGTGACAAAGCCTAACAAGCGATTGTCGTCTGAACTGTGGACGTGAAAGTAAAACTCGGTGTTTCGATCCAAATTGCGGTAAGTTCGTTCCAAGTCTTCACCGGAGAGGGGGCGTGCGGGCGCAGTATCCATCCGCCGCATAAAGTCGGCGTCGGTGTACCAGTCGCTAATTTCGTCAAAGTCTTCGGGTTGAGGCACGGCCAAGGTGACGCGCGGTCCTACTAAAATGTTTTTCAAATAAGGTCCCTCGTTTACTAAATTAATTTTCTGAAAAGAAGTTTGATTCCATCATAAGCCACTTTAGCGTAAAGGGCTACTATCAAGAAATTTACAATTTTTTTATATGATGGGTTGGTTAAACTTTACGTTTGCTAGTTATATTATAGGTAGCCGTTTGGTGAATCTGCAAGGTAGAGAAGTGATTAGTATGCAGCGCTTACACGTGATTCAAATTTCTGATCCACATTTGACGCCCCATGGCCAAGTATCGGTGCACCACCAACAAATCGATCCTTGGGTCAAATTGGCAACGATTATTGACGACATCCGACAACTGCCGTTTCAACCTGATTTGATTGTATTTACCGGTGACTTAATTCATAACGGTGGTGCGGACGATTATCAGCGTCTGCACGCCGTTATTCACACGATGAAGTCAGAATTTAACTGTCACGTCCGGGTGATCTTGGGCAACCACGATTGTCGGGAGGCCTTCTACGAAGGCTATTTACCGGCTGATCCGGGGCCCTATTACGCGAACCGGATGCGGTTGGGTAACAATGATTTTTACTTTTTAGATTCGAAAGTAAGTGGGTATGAAGCTGGGTGGTTAGCTCCCGAACAGCTCCAATGGTTAGGCAAGCATTTGCGGCAAGCGCCGACGAAGCGGGCTTTTTTGTTTTTGCATCATCCGTTAGACGGGCCAACGATGGCGAACATGCACTACGCCATTTTACAAAATACCCCCGCATTACTCTCGGTCTTGCGGGGGCATAACGTGGGTGGGGTGTTTACCGGTCACGTTCATTTTTCGACGAGTTACGTTATCGGTGATCACGTCCTAAACGTCGTCGCCGGCTCGGCTTCCTACGACGTCAATTGTATTAATCCGCACCAACATCGTATCCGGGAGAGTAGTCGCTATCAAATTATTACGATTGACCACGGGCAAGTCGGGATTGTTGAGCGACAATTACTGCAAGGGTCAGCAATCATTGATCAGCTGGCCATTGGCAGTACCCGCTTTATCGGCAAACGTCCGACCGGTTACTGAATTGGATAGCGCTTACATGAATTTGGGCGTATACTGGGTGCAATTAATATAAGGGGGCTTGCACGATGTTTAAACGTTGTTGTCAACACCACTCATCACGAAAACCACTTTCACGCCACGTCGTTCAACGGATTTTACCGCTAGCGGCGCTAGAAGTGACGGCAAGTGCGATTGTGATTACCGATATTTTACAAGCGAAGTCCGTGCGCCGTGGGCATAAACTGGGTTGGTTACTACTAGCCTTTGTACAGCCAATCGGCCCGTGGCTCTATTTTGCTTTTGGTCAGAAACGTTAATTGAAATAAAGAAACGTGGATCGGGTCATCATACCTGTCAGGGGTACGATGATCGGTCCACGTTTTAACTAAAATACGATATCTAACCGTTTTAGCGTTTCATTAAGCTTCATTACGGGTTAAGTTCAATCGTCTTAAATCCGCAGTTTTCGTAACTTGTAAAAGTTTTTGACAGTCGGGGCACAGCCCGTAAACTTCCATGTTATGTCCCGTAACGAGGTAACCCGATAATTCGGCTGCCTTAGTTTCAACACCGGAGAGGTCGGGCTCAAAAACGTCGGTAATTTTACCGCAATTTTCACAAACGACGTGGTAATGGGGCCGCCCGAAGAAGTCATAGTGGGTACCGGCATCACCATTTTGTAATTCGATGACAATTCCTAGGTCCACAAAGAGCTTTAGAGTATTGTAAACCGTCGCCAAGCTTAGGTTCGGCAGTTGGGTATCTAAAGCCTGATAAATCGTTTCAACTGAAGGGTGATTGTGGTGCGTGACTAAGTAGGTCAGAATGATTTGCCGTTGAGGTGTTACCCTGATTTTGTGGTCTTTTAATTGTTGCAAGGCTTGTGCTAACATATCTTCTGCCATGACGCGGTTCCTCCTTTATAAGATTCAACCTTATTAAACCACACTTATTAGAAGGATTCCAATTTAGAAACGTTACTAAATGAAACTTTTGACAAAATTAAGCAATGAAATGGCGCTGGCCGGTTTACGTTGGCCCAATTGCTCGTTACACTAACGATAATAAAGTCTTGGTGTTGAATGTGATGGGAGGAACGATCATGAAGCAATACATTGTACCCGCCTTACCAACGGAACGTGCGCAATATGAACGGTGTTACCAACTTGGTTTAGAATCATTAGTCGCAACTGAACGGCAGTTACGCATTCAGCAATCCCAGTGTGCGGGCGAGCCAGTTAGCTGGTTTCCCCAGTTCACCGTCCGCTGTCAGGCGTTTCACGCCGATCAGCGGTTAGACGAAGTGCGCCAAGTACTGAGTGAATTACAAATTAAGCCGACGAGCATTACGGTCACGTCCGCGTGGGTCGAATTGACTTTTGAACTGGCACTCGGGTTGGAGGGACAACCCGTATGGCAGGCCACGGATGGCGGTCTGTGTCGGTTATACGACGGTCTCCTCAATAACTTCATTCAGACCAATGTTCAACCACTAACGCAAATCCGAGTGGGACTATCTGATTTTGAAGCGGCTCCTGACGTTACGCCCCAGCTGATTCGGCCAAACTTCAAGCAGTATTCGGCAGCGACGTCCCGGTTGACGGTGATGGCGTTGCCAGAAGCCGTGGTCAATGAACCAGGACAGCATACGGTACGAAAGCTTTATCAACTGAAATAATAAATATGAAAACTCATTTAAATCAGCAAAATAGCCATTATCATTAGAGAGTTACACTTTAATGATAATGGCTATTTTGATGGCTAATCTGATTATCCGTTGGCGGGCACACTTCATCACCCGTTGCTGGGGATGGCAGACTGGTCTGTGCCCAGACCAGTAATTGGGCTTGGATATTTTCTAGAATTTTCATTGATAATTGGTAATCGCGCTCGGAACCGCTGCTATTAAAGCTGAGCGTGCAGGTCCCCGCGAAGGTACTGGCTGCGATCTCCATAGCTGGGGTTGTCCGAAAGGCCCCGGAAAAGACGCAGTTAACGACGGTTAAACCGTGGAACTTCAAGCGTTGCTGATCAATGACGCCAAAATTCGTATAGGTCAGTGGCCGTTGCGCCAACCAGTGCTTAGTCATTTTACGCATTAGGCTGACCGGCATCGTGTGATTCATTTTTTGTAAATTCGTCAGACGATACAAGAAGGCGGCGCGTTCACGTTCGGTCTTTAAAAGATCGTGGACTTGTTTGACCAAAGTGCTAAAGGGCGCATCGGCGTCAATTTTGATCGTTAAAAAGACGTTGCTAGTTAAGTTCGCAATGCGGGTCGTCTTTTCAGCTTCTGGTGCGAAACGCCGAAAGTTGATGGGACACGGCAACGTAATCGTCGTGTGGCCCGTTAAAACCTGAAGCGCTTTAGCGTAGGCAGCTAGGATCGCCTCGCTAATGCCAACGTCTTGCGCCTTTGCCACGCGCCGCACGCGCATGAACTGTTTGCTACTCAACATCACGTGACCACCGTGGCGTAAAGTGATGCCAGGGTAGTGCGGTAGTTTAACGGCGGTGGTGACCAAGTTAGCGTGTGGCCGTGGCCGGGAAAACTTGCGTTGCAATTGGGTCATGACTGGCCGGAGTCGGCGTTCGTTTTGATAATCCGTTAAGTCGTCGTAGTTGTAAGCCTGAGTTAATAAGTAGAGGTATTCTTTGAAACCAGTACTATCGGTTAACAAATGGCTCATAAAGGCTTGTAAGACGTCGTACTGATCATGATGCACAACGAAAAGTTGGAGTTGCGGACCGTCGTTGAGGTCAAACGCCGTATTTTCAGGGCTATAGGGGCTCTGAACTTCGTGAACGATCTCATCTATTGATTGATCATCTGCGACTATGAAGCGGTTATGATCAGCTTGATAGCCGCCAAATACTTCGGGGACAATTTGTGCCGAGGCGAGTACCGCGGCCTTCAATCGTTCGATATCGATTTTGCCTGAAAAGACGATTCGCAACCGCATTAGCGGCGCGTCATCATCCGTGAGTAACTGATTTAAAAAGTCGAGTACTTCACCACGATAATACAATGTTAATCCCCCCAATCAATTGAGTTAACTAAATATAAAAAACCGTTTAATGGCCGTAAATATTTTATGGCAAACATGATTGTCACCACAAATTGACTAACCATTTCTTAATCTAACAATCAGTATAACAGACTCCAATCAGTGGGGTCAGATGGTAAAGGGTATTTTGAAAAAAGTTAATAAACGCTTATGAATAATCAGCATTCTTTATTGAATACTTAAGGGTTGAAAGGAAAAATCTGTGCATTGAGGTTGTGCTACGGGACAGGGAGTTTTCGACCTGGTTAAATGTCACAATATGAAAATAATTATTGCAAAAGTGAAACCGGTTCCGGGTTTTGGTGAAAAACTGGTATACTAAAGTTAATCACATCTTAATTGCGGCGATACTAGTTAACTAGCATCGCCGCAATTAGGGACGCCGTTAATTAGCCACAGTCGACTAATTCGGGATTAAATCATAGTAAGGGGCTTTTTCGTATGAACAAGGAACGTAAGTTAGTTTATGTCATTTTAAATGATGAAGATGTCGAATATGATCTAGAAGAATTACCAGATCAATACGTCGTTTACATCCGGCAACAAAAGGGCGATTCACGAGACTTAGCGTTAGTGAATACTGAAATTCAGAACTTATTTAAAGATGCCGGGTTAGACTTTGAGGAAAAGGTTAAACCAGCCAACCACAAAGCCGACATTGTATTAGCCGTTAAGCGCACAAGCGTTGATGACGACTAGTTAGTGGGTTAATAAAGAGAATCAGTTCGCAACTGAATTGGTTCTCTTTTTTGTCAGCCATTGAATAAGAGCCATAGTTGTAGTAGCATCTTTGGCGTTGAAGAGGTTGAACTGATAGTTTAGTTTCGATCACAAAAAGGGAGTCTTATTTTATGCGTTTCTCAAAGGTAATTATTTCTGTCATGTCAATGGCCGCGGTAGTCACTGTCGCTGGGCCATTGAACGTTAACGCCGCAACGACGCAAGCATCAAAAGTAACGGCGGTTAAGACCAGTTATAACAGTAAGAAACACGCTGTTACCATCAAAGGTCGGGCAAATGTAGCTAAATTGGCCTTGCAGTATAAGGGCAAGAAGGTTGCCAATGTTAAAGTAAAGTCCGGTAAATTTTCCGTGACAAAGGCCTTTAAGGGCTACGGCGCCTTCAAACTGGTTCACGGTACTAAAAATTTAAAGACAATTTCATCAGCCAAATATGCGACACCAAGAATCAACTTAGTCAGTGCAGAACGGACGACCAAGGGGATGCACTATAAAATCACCGGTCCCAAGAATGCTAAGTTAGTGATTGCTAGAAAAGGTAAAACGATCAAGACCGTCAAAACGGCCAAAACGACGACTAAGGTGTACTTGAAAAATGCCTTAATCAAGAATAGTAGCAAGCATTTAACTATGACTCAACGGACTAGCAACAAGAAAACGAGTCGGGCGTACACGTTGCCAGCACTCAAAGTTGGGGTTAAACAAGTGATTAATACTGATGACGTTTTATTAAATTAAAGTGATTTATCAGAGGTATTAAACATTATAATTTTTAGAATCTGGAAAGGCTGTGGCCATCGCCACGGTCTTTTTACTGTCCTTACGATCTTTTATGGCATAATGGGCGAGTAACTTGAAATTTGAGGGGATATATTGATGACGATCGAAGATTTATACCAAACGATGCTAACTGAAATGGGACCACAACACTGGCTGGAACCTGGCGTACCACCCGCCGAAACTCCGTGGGAAATCTTATGGGGCGGTATTCTGGTTCAAAATACGAATTGGCGCAACGTTGACTACGCCTTAGCGAACCTTAAAGCGGCCACCGGGTTTGAGCCACAGCGCTTATTAGCTTTATCAGCTGAGCAATTGACCGCACTCGTTAAGCCCGCGGGATTTTATACCCGGAAAGTGCCAACACTACAAGGCTTGGCGGCTTGGTGTGGTCAGTATGATTTTGACTTGGGCCGGATGCGGGCGTTACCAACCGACCAGTTACGCCGGGAGCTTAAAGCGTTACGTGGTGTTGGCGACGAAACGGCCGATTACTTTAGTATGTACGTTTTTAACCAGCCAACCATTATCGTTGATACCTATTTACGACGCTTGTTCGGCTGGTTGGGTCAAACGTTACCGAGTGGCTACTTAAAAGCGCAAGCACAGATTCAAGCAAACTGGTCCCCAGACTTTGCGCGGGCCCGTGAGTTTCATGCCCTGATCGTCGAATTTGGGAAGCAGTTTAAGACGAGCGCGGCATTTGAGACGTCCTTTTTAGGCACATGCCAGTTAGTTTTTAGTTCGGAAGGTAGGAAAACTAATTAAGTCGTTTGTTTAATGACTATATAAACGAACATATTAAGTTAACTTGTTTGACCATTAATTCGTGGCCAGTTATGCTTAATGGCGAAAAGTGAAAGCGCTTTCTGAATCAAAGGTCAATTGAGGTGGGGGATGTAATGCAACTTTGGTAACTAGCGACGTTGGGATAATTCACCGGTTCACAATGATGGCAGTTACGGAACTGACGAATTAAACCAGCTAATGGATTAGCCGGGTGCTTTAGAACTTGGCAGCTGTGATTAGAAACAGAAGGGGGAGAATCACAATGAAACAAGTGCAATTATTAACACCGGTAGCGGGACGCTTGATTCCGCTGAGTGCCATTCAAGATCCAGTTTTCTCACAGGGGATGATGGGACAAGGATTTGGGATTGAACCGTCTGTGGGCAAAATCGTTGCACCGGTTAGCGGGGAAGTAACGATGGTTGCGGACACGCTACACGCGATCGGATTTAAAGCCGATAACGGGTTAGAAGTATTAGTTCATTTAGGAATCGATACGGTTGAAATGGGTAACCAGCCACCATTCAAAATTCAGATTAAAACTGGTGACCACGTTGAAGCCGGCGACCCAATCGGTACCATGGACATTCAAGCTGTTGCGGCGGCTGGTAAACGAACGACCGTCATTATTGCCGTAACTAATTCAGCGGATATGGTTGAAAAGCTGGATGCACACGAAGGCGAGATTAAGGCGGGCGTTGTGGGTGCCGTCGTTGACTTGAAAAAAGAAGTCATGCCAGCGGCTACTGCTAAACCCGCAAAGAAGTCGGGCAACAAGTACGATGACTTAGCGGTAGAGATTCTTGAAAATGTTGGTGGCGCGGCCAATGTTAAGAGCGTCATTCATTGTATTACCCGGGTGCGTTTTTACCTGAAAGATGAACAGCAAGCCAACGATGACGTGATTCGCAATTTACAGGGGGTCATCGACGTGGCTAAGGCTGGGGGCCAGTACCAAGTTGTCATTGGGCCCGCCGTCAATGATGTGTATGATGCAATTATTAACCAACTAGGCCCTGGATTTGGCGATGATGAAGCATCCACCGCCGCGATGGAAAAAGAAGCCAACCGCGCCGCTTGGAAAAAGATGACGCCGTGGCAAAAAGTAAAGCACTCGTTCAGTAGTTTGATTGGGGTCATCACGGGTGCGATGATTCCAGTGATTGGTTTGTTAGCTGCTTCTGGGATTCTAAAAGGGGTCTTGGCCTTACTAACGACCTTCAACGTTGTTTCAGACAAGGCGCCAACCTACATTATCATCAACGCGATGGGGGATTCGGTGTTCTACTTCCTACCAATCTTCGTCGGGTTTACAGCTGCCAAGAAATTAGGGGCTGATCCGGTTATTATGGGGATCGTTGGTGGGGTACTGACGTATCCATCCATTATCGCACTCGCTACGGGTGGCAAGGTGACGAGTCACCTGTTAGGAATGGCCATCAACGCCGACTTCTTTGGGCTACCGGTTCACATGGCTTCATACACGTACTCGATTTTTCCAATGATTGCGGGGGCGTGGTTAGCAAGCAAATTAGAACCATGGCTGAAACGGGTTATTCCAGTCGTATTACGGATGATCTTTGTACCATTGATTGAAGTTGTTTTGATTTCTGGGGTCATTATTTTATTCATCGGACCTATCATTACAGCATTCTCCGGTGCATTGGCAGCTGGTATCATGGGCATCTATCAATTAAGTCCCGCAATTTCTGGGTTGATTATCGGTGGATTCTACCAAGTTCTGGTTATTTTCGGTCTTCACTGGGCGATTATTCCAATCGTGGTCAACGATATTACGACGACCGGACACAGTTACATCAACGCGATTATTTCCGCAACGATGGTTGCCCAAGGTGGGGCCGTTCTCGCCATTGCCTTAAAGACCAAAGTTGCTAGTGTTAAAGAGTTGGCTTGGCCAGCAACCATTTCTGCCTTTTGTGGTGTTACGGAACCCGCAATGTACGGGATTAACTTAAAGTACGGTCGGGCATTCGTTACTGCCAGCATTGGTGGGGCCGTTGGGGGCTTCCTAACTGGTCTATTGAACGTTAATATGTGGGGCTTTGCCGGTTCCATTATTGGTGTGACCTCCTTTATTAATCCAAAGGGCGTTGACTTCAGTCTGTTTGGTTTCCTCATTGCTTCAGTCGCAACGATCGTTGTTTCCTTCACATTAACGTACCTATTCGGCTTTGCTGATGCCGACGTTAAAAATGTTAAGGTGGCACCTGAAAAGAAGCATTTGGGCGAACAAACGGCTTAACAACTAATAGCGTGTGATAAAAGGCGATTAGTTTGTGAGCATTAACGTGGAACAAACTGCCTTTTAGAATACGTTTCGACTAAAAAGATAGCACGAAAAAAATAGTGATTCAGAAATGCGCAACTGATTTCTGGATTGCTATTTTTGTCGTTAAATTAAAGGTGGCGATATCGAAATAGTTGACAATTTCATCCAAAACGGTTTAAATGTAACTTATAAAGTTACAAGAGAGGCGGAATTAAAATGAAATATACGATTACGGGTGCAACGGGTCATTTGGGCCAACAGGTGGTAGAAGCAATGGCTGAGTTAGTCTCTGCCAACGAACTGAATTTAGGCGTGCACACGCCTAGCAAGGCGGCCGCGTTTAAACAACGTGGGATGACCGTTAGTGCGATTGATTATCAAAATATCGATAGTTTAAAAGCAGTGGGTCAAGATAGTGACGTCTTTATTTATATTCCTAGTAAAAGTCATGACAGTTTTAGCCGGGTCACTGAGTTTGAAAACGTCCTTCAGGCAGTGACAGCTGCGCACGTTAAACATTTACTAGTTATGGGCTTTATCGCCGATCAAGTTGATAATCCGTTTGCACTATCCGCATTTTACGGCTACGTGCCACGTCGGTTAGCTGGTAGCGGCGTCAACTATACGATTATTCGAAACGCCTTGTACGCTGACCCGTTGGTGCCATATTTACCAGAATTGATTGAACGCCACAATGTGATTTATCCAATGGCGGATAAGGCGCTTAGCTTTATTACTCAAACGGATAGTGCGGCAGCGTTTGCGAAGGTCGCGACCACTCCGGAACTGTTAGTTAATAGCCACATCTATACGTTGACGCAGTCGCAAAATTATACGATGCCAGAACTGGCACAAGTCCTGAGTACAGTTAGTGGTCAGCCCATTGGTTATCAGCCCATCAGTTTGCAAGCTTTTAGTGATCTGTATAACCAAGGCGGCGAAGGCCCCATGCTTGCTTCAATGTATGCTGGCGGGGCCCGTGGATTGCTGGAGGCGGTAAGTTCAGATTTCGAAACAATTATGGGCCGTCCTGCCCAATCGTTAATTGATTTTTTAAAAGCAAACTACCATAACTAAAGTTATCAGTAAAAATTCAAACTGGTTGCACGGTAGCGTCAAAATTCCATGCTATAATTTAACGTAGTAAAACGGATGGAAGGAGGCGCCAGGAAATGACTAACGGCACGCGGTCAGATTTTCAGGAAATGTTTCATAAGGGGCAACTGACTATTGGTATTAGTGAACTTAGTAAAATGACTGGTGTCTCGCCACGTCAGCTACGTTACTGGCAAAAAAAGGGGTACATTATTCCAAAGAACCAGGATGAACCGGGGCGCGCACGGATTTATAACATGCGCATGGTGATCAAAGCGGCCGCAATGAGTAACTTATTGCAGACCGGCTATACCTTGAAGGCGGCGGCCGCTCAGGTGGATGAGCGAATGCAACCGGCCCAAACGATGTACCACGTCTTATTTGATCGGTACCAAGGGTTTGAAGTGGCGGACAACGGGGAGATTTTAGTGGATTTAGGGCCATTTGATCCGGATCCAACGCAAGAATTATACGCAAAATTAGTGGATAATCAGGCCAAGTTTGAGCTGAAATCCAAAGAATAGGTATTGAAGAGAGTGGGCCAAAAGGCGGTTAATTTGCGAGCATTAACGTGAAAGCAGTGATTATTCCTGGGTTTTGGAATAGTCACTGCTTTCACGTTAAGCGGAACAAATTGCCTTTTGGACCACGTTTTGACCATAACAATAGGAAAAACCAACCAGCCATTTTTCTGATTGGCTTTTTGAGTTTTGACCCAAACTCTTTTTTGCTAGTTTTCAGAAGTCTAATGGAAAATTTTTGTATGTAGAGGAGTAATCAAATGACAGCGATTAAATTAATTGTGAGCGATATCGACGGGACTTTGGTTGATGACCAGGGAAAGTTACTTTCCCAAACGATTAGCGGGGTCCAGGCTGCGGTGCAGTGTGGGGCAAAGATGGTGTTGGCGTCAGCGCGGCCACCGAAGGGGATGTTCCAGATTGCACAACAACTGGATATCGATTCTACGATGATTGCTTATAATGGCGCTTTAACGGCTAAAACGGATGCCAACGACCAGCTACAGGTGTTTGCGGAACAGCCGATTCCACTGACGCTAGCGCAAAAGGTCCAGCGGATGGTCGCTGAGCAGTGGCCAGTTGCGTCGATTAATCTGTACGCTAATAACGACTGGTTTGTAGCGAATGCGGGGCCGTGGGAACAACAGGAAGCAGCGGGAATTGGATTTGATCCTCAGGTGACGGATCTGGCGGCGTGGTTGCGGGTAGGCAGTGAACCGGTACATAAGATGTTAATTATGGCGGACCCGAGCGTTGTCAGTGCGGTTGAAAAGACCTTACAGGAACCAGAATTTGGAGAACTAACGGCTTACCGGTCAAAGGAGACCTATTTGGAAATCGTTGCAAATGGCGTCACGAAGGCGGCTGCGCTAACAACGTTGTTAAAAGAAGACCAATTATCACCGCAAGCGGCCATTGCATTTGGCGATAATTTTAATGATGTGGACATGTTAAAGACGGCGGGCGTGGGGGTCGCAATGGGAAACGCGCCCGCAGCAGTCAAGGCGGCTGCTGACCTTGTCACCACGGCTAATAACCAGCCGGGAATCCAGCAGGTGTTGGACAAGTATTTCAACTGATTCTGCTAATAAGAGCGACTAATACAGTTTATCAAGTGAAAAAGCACCTCTGAAATCGTCTGTACTAGTCCCTGTCAAGTTGACAGGTGAAATAATATAATTTTCGAGTTCTGTCTAAGCGGCTTTGCCGCGGTATTCTACCGCGGTGAAGCCGCTTCTTTGTGTTGTCCGGTCAATGTAATTGA
>NZ_BTPW01000018.1:0-65663 GCF_036246185.1 Lactiplantibacillus paraxiangfangensis | reverse complement strand
ATTCAAATCTAGAAACACGTAAACCACAATGGTTTACGCATCTAAAAGACTGGTTTACTCAAGAACAGTTAATCTTAAAGGGTTTAGAACTGGATCCAATTTTTCAAAATACTTACTTTACAGCGCATGCCTTAGTGGATGCGTTAAGAACCAGAGATTACCAACGTTTCATCGAAGCTTTAAGTAGAACTGACAAAGTCAGTTCACAGCTTGAAACAACCATTAAAACCTATCGTAAACATCTGTCTCTAATTAAAAACATGATGGCAAGTACCTACTCCAATGGCCCTTTAGAGGGCGTTAATCGCAAAATAAAGCAAATCAAACGGACGGCGTACGGGTACAAAAATTGGTCGCGTTTTTACACACGAATTCGGATTGAATTTACAATTCAGAACAAAAAAAGGAAACCAATTCGAAAATGAATTGGTTTCCTCATAAAGTTCCTCATCAACAGCCGTTGACAAAGAGCCGATTTTCTTAAAGTTTAGGATCAAATAAACCATCAACCGGTTGTTGTTCGTGAATTAATTTAATTGCATCACCCAACAATGGTCCCACGGATAGTTGTACTAATTTGTTGAACTGTTTGCTTTCTGGAATTTGAATCGTATCAGTAACGATCACTTTTTCCAACGGCGAAGTTTCCAACTTGGTTGGTGCATCCTGTGAGAAGATGGCGTGAGTTGCACAGCCATAAATTTTAGCGGCCCCTGCCTTTTTTAAGGTCTTCGCGGAAACGTCAAACCGGGTTCCCGTGTCAATCATGTCATCAATCACAATCGCAATGCGATCCTTGACGTCACCAATGATGTTGTCTGGCACAATGTCATCATTATCAGGGTGCCGATTATCGATAATTGCAATCGGTGCGCCTAACAATTCGGCCATCTTCCGTGCACGTGACACCCCAGCATGATCTGGTGAGACCACGACTAAGTTTTCAGTGATGCCCCGATCCTTGAAGTAGCTTGCCAAGATTGGCGCAGCTTGCAAGTGATCAACTGGAATATCGAAGAATCCTTGAATCTGAGCAGCGTGCAAATCAATCGTTAAGATTCGAGTTGCACGGTCCTTTTCAAGTAACGTTGCAATTAATTTTGCGGTGATTGGTTCCCGTGAGCGTGCTTTTCGATCTTGACGTGAATAACCATAGTATGGAATCACCACGTTGATTTCACTAGCACTAGCCCGACGCAACGCGTCAATCATAATTAATAGTTCCAGAATCGTATCGTTAACTGGGTCCGAAATCGATTGAACAACGAAAACCTCGGCGCCCCGAATACTTTCTTCAATATTAATTTGAATTTCCCCGTCACTAAAACGCTTAACGGAACTCTTCCCGAGTGGAATTCCAACTCGCTCAGAAATCTTCTTCGCTAACGGCAGGTTAGAATTTAACGCAAACAATTTTAGTTTGGCATAAGATTCATCTGTTGACATAACGACCTCCATAAAAATATTTTCATGACATATATCATGATTATAACAGTATCGATGACTAAAAAACTGTTCGTCACCATTTTTTTATAATAATTAGCCTTCACCCAAATGATTGCTAATAACATCTATTATGCAAATCTACGTTTGGGGCATGAAATCTTCCGGCTTGATCCCTTGCATCCCAATCATCGGGTCGATTTTTCCCGCAACCACTAACGCCGGCGTGAGCTCGTGCGGCCCACTATCGGCTGGCTGCGCTTCCGGTTCAACACGGTCTGATTCTGATTCAGGCGCTGGCTCCGCCGAAGCCGCCGTACTAGTCGGCTCGTCATCAGAAACTGCGGGTGTCGCTTGATCACCGTCAAAAACCTGCTGTAGCCGTTTAGTCAGCGTTGTCTGCCGGTTGACCGACTCGTTCGTTACACTACGCTCAAACGACTGCATATCACCGAGCAAGATCAACGTTTCTTCCGCCCGTGTAATGGCCGTGTATAACAGATTGCGCTGCAACATCCGCGCGAACTGTGGAACTAAGGGCAAGATCACCATCTTAAACTGGCTCCCCTGCGACTTATGAATTGACATGCTATACGCCAACGTTAGTCGATTCCAATCCGCACGGCCATAGGTCACTTCATTCTGGTCAAAAGCAATGGTAATTTGATCTTTCTTCGACTCATTATGTTTGTCGCTCGCTAAGTCGATCCCAACAATTTTGCCAATATCGCCATTAAAAACGTTATCTTCTGGTGAATTGACCAAGTGCAATACCTTGTCGCCCACCCGAAAATCTTGACCGTTGTATTCTAAGTGTTTCTGCCGAGCCGATTTCAACGGATTGAAAATATTTTGAACGGTCGTATTCAACTGATCAATCCCGGCCGCACCCCGATACATCGGTGCCAAAATTTGAACCTGCTCAGACGTAAAGCCCTTCGACTTGGCCTTGGCAACGACTTGCTCCACGATGTGATTGACCTGATACGCGTTACAAGCAATAAAGGAACGGTCTTTTTGATTGACCGTAAAGTCGTCTGGTAACCGCCCATTTTTAATGGCGTGGGCCAACGGAATAATACTGGAACTGTCATCCTGACGATAGATCGTATTCAACTCAATTTGCGGTAAGCTCGGACTCTTCAACAAGTCATGAAAAACTTGACCAGCGCCCACTGAAGGTAACTGGTCTTTATCACCAACCAAAATCACCTGCATATGACTCGGAACCGCCTGCAATAGTATCTGGAATAGCGTCGTATCAACCATCGACATTTCATCGATAATCAGTAAGCCACCATCCAGATCTTTAGTGGGTTCTTCAGGACCGTCTTCACGGCCCGTCAGTCCTAATAACCGGTGAATCGTACTGGCAGGTAACCCAGTCGTTTCGGCCATGCGCTTCGCAGCCCGTCCGGTGGGCGCAGCTAGAAGAATCGGAAACGGTTTGTCTTTATATTGATTAATGTCTAGTGAGACATCGTGTAGCTCCGCAAACAAGGCCACTAAACCACGAATAATCGTCGTTTTCCCAGTCCCGGGACCACCCGTCAGTAGAAAAACGTGTGACGTGATTGCCGACTTCAACGCCTGCGTTTGCGAATCGTCGTAAGTTAAATTGCTCGCTTTAGCAACGTGTCCAATTGCACGCTCTACGGCTTTTTCAGTCAAGTTACCATCATTGTCCGCTTCAACTAATCGTTTTAAGTGTTCCGCAATTTTCCATTCAGATTCGTATAGGTCACTCAAATAAATTCGATTTTCATCGCCAACGATTTTATTTTCCTTCGCTAGCGTCACCAACTGATCAGCTAACTTTTGTGGATCAATCTGAACGTGCCGGGCCGATTCTAATAACTGCATCGTCGCATTAAGTAATGGCTTAGCTGTCGTATAAGTATCGCCATTCTGCACGCAAACCTCATTGATTTCCGTTAACAGCGCTGCTTTCAACCGACTATCCGCTTGTGGGTCAATCTTCAACTGGGTCGCTATCTGATCAGCCTTTTTAAAACCGACCCCTTTAATGTCTTCAACCAAGCGGTACGGATTTTCTTGGATCACGTTCAGCGTGTCTCCTTGATACCGCGCATAAATAGCGGCCGCTAACCGGCTCCCAAATCCGTACGCGTTCAGCCCAATAATCGTCTGTTCCAGTCCGTTATTGACCCGTAAGGTTTCTAGTAACGTCTTTTCAACACTGGCCCGCAACCCAATTGGTTTCAAGAGGGTCGGGTCTTCTAAAATTTTATCGATGGCATCTTCACCAAGCGTATCCACGATTCGTTCAGCGGTACGCCGGCCTAGTCCCTGAAAGTCGCTACCCGACAAGTACGCAATTAGACCACTGCGTGACGTTGGCGTCTGATTTTGATAATTATCCGCTTGAAATTGGACCCCGTATTTAGGATGACGGACACTCCGCCCCGTAAAACGATAAGTGGTTTCTTCCTGAATATCAGCAAAGTTCCCCGTAACGACAATTTCATCTTCGTGCCAATCAATATTTTGCTCACTGACCTTAACCAGCAGAACTTTGTAAAAACTGTCAGCGCTACTAAAAAAGACGGCCGCCACTTTACCAACAATAAAGTGCATGGTCGATTCGTTAGTCGGATTATTTGAAAACAAATTTACTTGATCACTCGTCACTAAGGAACCTCCTTACACTTCCGTTGATTGGTCGTCGCCATTTTGCTGGGCGGCCAACGTCTTTTCAATATCTGATAACTGTTGTTGGTGTTCTTTAAAATAGGCTGAATCTAATTTCTGTGCCTTGGCAAACCAATCCGCATACGGTTGACCGATCACCATCGCCGTTAATCCGACGTTGAATGCTGCCCGACCAGAATGAGTATCAATTTGATAAGCTCGTT
Source organism: Lactiplantibacillus paraxiangfangensis (assembly GCF_036246185.1). Lineage (NCBI taxonomy): Bacteria > Bacillati > Bacillota > Bacilli > Lactobacillales > Lactobacillaceae > Lactiplantibacillus > Lactiplantibacillus paraxiangfangensis. The sequence continues at coordinate 61,344 of NZ_BTPW01000018.1, read as the reverse complement.
GATAATAATCGTACGCTTGCTTGTTATTGCCTAACGCAAGTAATATATCTGCTACTAGCAAATTAGTATCTAGGCTTTGTGGCTGTGCCTCTTGCGCGGTGAGCGCCCAAACCAATGCATGCTGATAATCCTTTTTAGCCATCAATGACTGTCCAATCATTAAGTACGCATCAATTTTCAGTTTTGGATCTTTAATTTGCTGATAAAATGGCAGGGCTTTGTCATACGTTTGGGCCTGATAGTAGACGTTACCCAGTGCGTAACGAAATAAGTCCACTGCTTGTTCATCAGCTGCAAACTTTCCTAAGGCCTTCATTGCTAGTGCTTCTGCTTGTTCAAAATCTTGACCAGCCGTCAACAATACCGTTAGCTCATAATAAGCTTGATAGTCTTCCGGTTGGGCGTCAATTTTTTGAATGAGCTGATGCACTAACGCTTGTTGTTCAGCTTTACTCGGCCGTGACGTTGAATTGTGTTCAGTCATCACAAATCCCCCTTAAATGGTATCAGTCGGATCAGGTCGCCGTGATAAGTACGACGTATCGTTCCAATCTAGCAGTTTATAACTCTTGCCGCGATCACGCGTTTCTAAAATCGTCGTAGAGGTATTGGATAACCCTCCCCGATCCCGTAAGGTCGCTAGCGACGCGCCAAGTAACGTATTAACGAGTGCGTTCAACGCCGCACCGTGACTAACGATTAACACGTTGTCCTCGCGTTTCGGATTAGCAGCAATAATTTGACGGATAGCGGGTTGCATTCGCTTCAATAGCTGCTGGAAGCTCTCACCCTGAATCATCGTCGGGTCGTACTGGTCCGGATGGTTCCGAAAGGCTTCAAATTCAGTTGGGTATTGGGCCTGGACATCGGTAAACGCCATGCCTTCCATTTTACCTAAATTGAACTCGCGTAACCGGCTTAAAACCGTCACCGGTAAATCTGGCTGAGTCAAGTCATGTTTGAGCGTCATCGCAGTATCACGAGCACGTTTTAGCGGACTCACATAAATGTGACTAAATTTCAGATCTTGTAGTGCCGAAGCTAACTGATGAATTTCTTGGTAACTCGCTGGTAACAACGGTGAATCTCCTTGAGAGCCTTGATAACGTCCCTCTAAGTTCCATTCCGTTTTACCATGACGAATAAATAATAGTTTTGTCAAATCATTACTTCCTCACCTAGGCCACAATCGACCACTCTATATAACTACTATTATGCCAGTTTTCAAGTCAGTTTTCAAAAGTCAGGTTACTGCTTTAAACTAAAATTATGTAAACTAGATTCTGCTAATTCCACTTCATCCGGACAGTTTTTCGGTGTCCCTTTTATATTCATTGCACGATAAATCTAAAACGCCCGGAATCAACTAAATTCCGAGCGTTTCAATGATAACTATTAAATTAGCTAACGTTCACGTTTAAATAAACGCTTAAATCCTACCATTAAGCTGCCTAAAGCGATTAAAATCAGTCCAAATACCGTTGTCGCAGGCTCCTGCTCATTAGTCTGCGGTAACTGACTTGCACTTGCAACCGGTTGACTCGGTTTGAGTCCCCTCAGCCAGCTGGGATCAATTCCACCTGGGGTCGCCGCGGATTTAGCCGGAACAATCTTTGGATGAGTGACTGAATGACCATTTACAGTCGGTGCTGCCGTTGGCTTTTTGGACCGGAGCGGCGTTGATGCTGGTACTGGGGTTGCCACGGACACCGTGGGCCGAATCGCACTCTGCTGGATTGGTGTTCCTGACTGGTCGATCTCAATTGCCGGCGCCGCTTCAGACTGAGCCGCCGATTCCGGCGCATTGCTTGTGGCCGAGCCAGCGTTCGAACTTGTCCCAGCACTCTCGCTGGAACCTGAGCTTGCACTTGACCCAGTAGCTTCACTAGAACTCGAACTTGCCTCTGAATTGGTCGTTGAACTGGAACTGGCATTTGAACTAGCGCTTGAGCCCGCACCGCTAGTCGGCTCGTCGTTAATAACGTCTGACGGTCCAACCGGTGTGTAAACCACCGTAACCACTTTATCCGGGGTTGAGTCTGTAACCGCGTCCTCCGCGGGAACAACACTAACGGCTGGCACCATGTTATGAACCGTCGGTGGCGTCACTGAATCAAACCCGGTTGACGCAGTTGGCGTCCACGGACCATACGTTGTATCACCGGTAACCAAGTCGCGCAGCGCACTACGTGTAAAATTAATCGTTTGTTGCATTGGCGCCGCAACTAAAGTTCCCGTTGGACTGACATAGTTAACCGTCCGCTTAATCTGTCGTTCTAGTGTCACATCAGCTGGAAGACTAGGTGTCGCCGGTGTCAGTACCGCCGTTTTGTGTGCTAATTCAACTTCATAGGTCGCGGTCGGCGTTGGGTCTTCAAACAGGGCCCCATTAGCCGGATAATTATTGGTCATTAACTGGTAACCCTTTGCCTCGTAGGCCGCAATTGTCGTCATTGGATCATAACTTGCCACACTCTTGTAGGTCCCCGTCACCGGTGCACTTGCCAATACTAGGTCCGACGTCACGTCCCGGTACTGAACCGTTCGGGTTAACTCATTGGCCGTGTATTGGTAGTCAACCGTCCCGGCTACAAGTGGTAACGTCCCACTAGCTGGCAGACTCGTCGCAGCTAACTTTTGGTACGTATACCCCGGAATCGTTAGCGGCGTACTCTGATAAGTTGCCCCGACGTAACCCCCAATGGTCGTACTTGGTGCAATAGTTTGTCCCGTCGCATCGACATAGTTGATTGTCAGCCCGCCAGCGACTTGCCGCTCAAACGAAAAGGTCAGTGCTTGTGGATCCTGTGTATACTTCCCAGTCGGTGAACTACTGCGTTCCGGGTCAAATCGATAACCCGCAATGGCCGTCTCAGGGGTCAAATCATACGCTGAACCAATGGTCGTCCCCTTAATAAGCTCAGCGGGTTGAAGGGCCGTTCCCGTCGTTTCATCATCATACTTAACGTTTAGTTCAGGATTCGTCAGCCAATTAGCCGGTTGATAGACCATAACATCGTACTCAAAGGTCACCCCGTTAGGATAATTCAAATCAATAAAATTCGTATAAAATTCTTGTGCCGTGGTGAAATCGTAATAACCTCGCAACCCATAAGCGAACCAGTTCACGTTCGGATACGTCGGGTAAGCGGTTGCGATTTGATATTGCCCGTTTCCTAAACTCGTCAAAGCGGGTTCCTGTGGATGCGTCGTATCGGTTGCAGCTAACGTCGGACTACCGCTCAAAGTCGCTTGGTAATGTCCCGTTAAAGACTCCCCGGTCATCCCCGTTAACGGCAATGCTGTAAAGGTCGCCGGTTGACCAATGACCAAATTTACCGGTGTCGTTGCGTAATTGACCCGCTCACCTATTGCAACTACCATTGTGGGCTTAGTGATCCCACCCAACGGTGAAAAATCAGTCAATGAGTTATCTGACAAATTAATGTCAGCACCACCACTAGCTGTAGACGTATTACCAATCGAGGTCAACCACTGGCCAATCTGAGCAAGCTGCGCATTAGTCATGCCTTGGGGATTGTTTTGATAATCCGTCAGATCTGAATTGATCGACCCACATAATTGAACCATTGAAATTGTAGTCGGATCAATTAATGTTAGCGGTTTCAAATTCATCAATGCCATATCGTGAGTCTCAACAGTAATTTGATTAAAGCGATCATATTCTAATGGTGATAAGTCGATGCTTGGGTTCTGAGTCTTAGTGAAGAGACTAATCGTCGTTGCGGCCGGTAAACTTTGTAAGTACTGTATCCCATTAAATGAAGTCACCATTAACGGCACGTTAGTCGTCCCAATATTGAAACTACTCCCGGTAAAATGACGAATGCTCCCCAACGTCACGGATCCAGTCAGCTTCAAATCACTTAAGACGTTAGCTTCCAGTCCAGAATCAGCAAACGTGACCACGGTCGTATCGGGTAACGCAGCTAGGCTGGCAGCCTGACTAGCCGCACTCGTCATCGCTTGGCTACCAGCACTCGCAGTCCCCTGACTAGTAGCTTGGCTAGTGGTTGAAGTAGCCCCGGAAGCGGCCGAGGCCGCCCCACTCGCCGTATTGCCAAAGGCACTGCTGGGCGCGCTAACCGCTAAACTTGGCAACGACAACCCCGCTCCGGCCGACCCCGTCGTTGCCGTCGTGGTGGTAGTCGTTGTTGTGGTAGCTGGACTGGCTGGCGTCGCGGTCCCCGAACTAGTCGTGACCGTTGGTGCCGCTGCACTGGTTGTTACCGCGGTTGCTGCACCAGTGGTACCACCTGCTGATAACGTGACGGCCGCCGCACTGGTCGTCGAATTAGTGGTCACTGAACTAACAGTTGTCGGTGACGTGGCTACTGAAGTCGTTGTGGTGGCAGCTGCAACGGATAGCGTCCATAGTCCCGCTCCTAAACCAGCACTCCCACCCAATAAGATCAACGTTGTTCTCCAATTGCGCTTAAACTGCTGATGCTGATTTTGTTGTGCTACTTTTTGAATTTTTTGTAATTTTGTTAACCGCATGGTTCAAACGACCTTTCTACAGGCTTAGCTAAGTTCATCGAAAAACCAAAGGTATACCAATACATAAAATTCAGCCAAAGATAGCTCAGCCCTTAATTTACCAATAGGTATACCATCGTCGAACAGACATCACAATTATCAGGCTTGTACACACCTAGTTTCATTAATTTACATTCGCAGCCCTAGTTAGTAAAGCTTCCTTAACAAAACTCATTGCATCAAAAAAGTAGCTTTCCGATGTTTCCAGAAAAGCTACTTTGATAACTACTAAGTCTTATTTTTTCAACGCTTCATCCAGTGCGTTGACCCCTTTAATCGGACCAACCACCGTTAAGACGTCGTCCGTGGCCATCATATCCGTCGGCTGCGGTGCCACGTTAATACTTTTACCATGTTTAATGGCAATGACCGTTAAACCAAACCGTTCGCGTAAGTTTAAATCAATCAAATTTTGATCAACAAAATTCGGATCCGTAATTTCAATGGCCGCAAGTGTGTATTCATCGCTGAGGTCGATAAAATTCAGGATATGATTGGACAACAGTTTCCGTACGATGCCGTGCCCCATATCACGCTCGGGGAAAACGACCTGATCCGCGCCGACCCGTTGTAATACCCGGCCCTGATCACTCGTTTCAGCCTTTGCAATCACCTTTTTAGCGCCCAGCTCTTTACTCAGCATTGTCGTTAAGATGCTGGCTTCCATATTGTTCCCAATCCCAATAATCACGTAATCAAAGGAATCCACGTTTAAATCACGTAAAACTTCTTCATCGCGGGTGTCAGCAATCATCGTTTGCGTCGCGATATCCATCAATTCGTTAACCGGTCCTTCATTAATATCGACCGCTAAAACGTCTTGATGTTCCTCAACTAGGGTGCGAACAACGCTCTCCCCGAATCGGCCCAGTCCAAAGACCGCAAAACTTTTTTTCATTATGGGACACTTCCTAACCTATCAAAATATTTTCTGCCGGATAACGAATCATGTTCACCTTGGCCTGGCGTTTAGACAATGCGTACAATGACGTAAAGATGCCAACCCTTCCAATAAACATCAACAACATGATCACGAGTTTACCAATGACCGTTAAGTGTGGCGTTAGTCCTAAACTTAGCCCCACCGTCCCAAACGCCGATAAAACTTCGAATAACACGTATTCCAAGCCAAACCCGTTGGGAATTTTTTCAGTCTGCGTCAAAATTAACGTTGCGACCGTAATCACAATACTGGCCAAAAAGATCAGCAACAAAGCCCGGCTGATGTTTTCCTGATTGAAGCGCCGGTGACTAAATTCAACGTCTTGCCGACCCCGGATCTGCGCAATACTTTGAAACATCAAGATTCCAAAGGTCGTTGTTTTGATCCCACCAGCGGTTGATCCAGGCGTCCCACCAATGAACATTAAAATCATGAGTACGAACAAGCTCCCGGCTTGTAATTGCGCCGTTGGCATCGTAACCAGTCCCGCCGTCCGCGGCGTCACGCTTAAAAATAACGTGTTAATCGTCCGCGTAAACCACGGTGTGCCCGCTGGTAATAACTTTAAATCACGTTCGGTCACAAATAACAGTAAAAAACCAATGACGAACAGGCTTAACGTTGTCAGTAAGGTCAGTTTCGAGTTTAACGTCAACCGTTTACGCTCATGGTAAAGCAGTAAGTCCCGCCAAACTAAGAAGCCGAGTCCCCCAGCGACAATTAAAATCATCGTCACGATCAAAACGTAATTATCACCACGGAACCCAATTAGACTATCGCCAAATACGTCAAAGCCGGCGTTACAAAATGACATGACCGCGTGGTATAAAGAAACGTATAGCCCGCGTCCCCAACCGTAACGGGGAATAAAGTCGACCGCTAGTAAGCCCATGCCACCCACTTGGAACAGTAGCGATAAGCCAACCACGTAGCGCATCACGCTCTTAGTGTCACTTAAATTTTCCAAATTCAACGACGCCTTGACCATCAGTTGAGTCGAAAGCCCAATTTGTCGGCGCATAATGTTAAACAGTAAGACAGCAAACGTCATGTAACCCAAGGCACCGACTTCGGATAAGCCTAAGATCACCAATTGGCCAAACGTTGTCCAGTGATCAGCGGTGCTGACGACGGTCAGTCCGGTGATACAAGTCGCCGAGGTCGCCGTAAACAACAAGTTGATGAAACTAGTCGTGTGTCCGCTTTGCGTTGCCCACGGTAAGCTCAGTAAAATACTCCCAATCGTGATCAAGACAATAAAGCCCGCGACCATTTTTTTAGATAATGTGTCAAAAAGTTTAATTCGTGTTAGTCGTTTCATTTCTATCCATCCTAATTGCTATGCTTCCCTTAGCTTAAGCAACCCGGCGCTGAAAAGCAAGGTTGAAATCTAGTTACCATTGTGGCCAGTAAAAAAAGAGCCGTTATCAGCGATTTCACGCTAATAGCGACTCTTTTCGGTTAACTTTCAATCTTTAGCAAATTGACGTTATTTCAATAAATCTTTCATTTCAACTTTTTCATTTTGCGGCATAATCTGAATAAACACATGAACCTGTTTATCCATTAGGCGTTGGAATGAAGCCTTTTCATCGTCACTAACTGAAATAGTATGATACAGACGTTCACGACCTTTTTTAGCTCCCATACCACCGAGATCAATTTGAGAAATATCGATGCCGTGGTCAACTAAATATTCCAAGGTTTGCGGTACCTTTACCAATACGATAGTTGGCGCTTCCAGAGGACTGGATAAGAAAGTGACTGCATCCTCTTTATTGAACACACCAATCGCCATTGTTTCTGGAATGGCATTCTCAAGGACGTTAATCATAAAATCATCTTTAGCAACACCATCATCAACTACCAAGACCTGTTCAGCATTTGTGACTTTACTCCAAGCTGTCATGACTTGACCATGAATTAAACGATCATCAATCCTTGTTAAGACTAAGTTTTGCATGTTTATGTCCTCCCTGATTAGACAGATTAATTAATTCAATGCCTTTGTTTTCATTCATCAATGCAGTATTTGTGAGTTCATCAACGGTTGAGCTTTCAGTTCTAGTCGTCACAACACTAATTAACATTGGTAAGTTCATCCCAGTAATTAAATCAAAATCAAATTTACTCTTCAAGAATCCAGCAGAGTTATACGGAGTACCACCCTTTATGTCACAGAAAACAAGACTCTTCTTCTTAAAAGTCTTCAGTTTGGCCTCAATCTGATCTCGATAATCATCTGGTGACTGACCCTCTTTTAATGATAACGCTTCTACATGTTCCTGTGGACCCGCAATCATTTGCAAACTGGCTAGTAACCCTTCACAGAACGGGCCGTGACTAATTAGTAAAATATCAACCATTAACTAATCCCCCTATTTTACAATACCTAAAACGTTTAAGTAGGATAATGCAATCCCAACTACAAAGATACCAATAATAATCCAAGTAGGATTTACTTTTTTAGCAACTAACCACCAAATTAAAACGGTAATCCCTAGTGGAATCAATCCAGGTGCCAACGTATTCAAGATTGCTTGTAACTTCATCGTACTCTTGCCGACTTCCCAAACCAACGGCGTCTTCACCGTTACTCGAGTCGCAGCCATAGCACCAACAACCATCAATCCAACAATACTAAAGGCATTAGTGACTTTGTCAATCACACCATTTTTCAAAATCTGGATAACAGAACTTTTACCTTGACGATACCCGAACATAAATAAGAAATAACCTAGTGAGTAGATAATTAGTTCAAAGACAACAGTAAACAAGATAGGGCCAAGATAATTTCCAGCCAATGCCATGGATGCCCCCACACTAGCTAAAATTGGGAAAAGGATACCTTGTTGAACCGTATCACCGATACCAGCTGCAGGACCCATTAAACCAGTCCGAACACCATTGATATCATCTTCAGAAACTGCTTGGCCATTGGCACGAGCCTCTTCCATTGATAAAGCAACACCATGGATGATTGGTCCAACCATGTGTGGTTCAGTGTTAAAGAACACCATATATTTCTTTAATTCTTCTGCTTGGCGTTTAGGGTCATCATACAATTTTCTAATTGGATGAATCATCATGTTCGTTAAGCCTAGAGCCTGTAATCGTTCATAATTATAAGCCGCTTCATCTGATTGTTCCCAAAGCCAAGTCTTAACTAAATCACGATGGGTTAATTTCCGCTTGTAATCATCCGCACTGATTGTTTCTGGTTCTGCACTGGCAGTAGCAACATCAGTCGCAACTGCTTCAGTTTGACCAGTCCGATTGTTTAAACTCAAACGACGAACCTGCTTCTTAGCAGTTTGATGCGCATTTTTCTTGCCACTAGTCTGACTAACAAAGATTAAGAATGCAATCGCTGCAGAGAAGATTGCAATCGCCATAATGTCTAACTTCAGATAAACTGCTAAGAAAAATCCAATAATGAAAAATGCATTTAAGCTACGTTTGCCAAGATAGTTTAACAGCATCGCAATCCCAAGTGCTGGCATTAAGCCACCAACAACTTCAAGTGCAGTCGTTAAATCTTTTGGAATCGCGTTAATAAGTGCAGTTGCCCAAGTTTTACCAAATAAGACTAAACAGAATGCTGGAATCCCATAAACGACAAATGATACGATAAACGATGGGACGTAATTCAACCAACGAATTGCACCAACGTTACCTTTATCCAACTCTTGATCGGCACGGTGTACCCAGAAAGAGTTAATTGTTTGGTAAATTTGTACCATCAACAAACCTAACAGACTAAATGGAATAGCAAAAGTAACGGCTAGTTTAGGATTAGCACCTGAAAGAATTGTTAAAGCAGTCCCATAGATACCTGCAACCATAGTGTTACTTGGCATTACCCCACCGGCATTGATCCAGCCAAGATAAACCAACTGGATATTAGCACCAGCTAACATCCCTAACATCGGATGTCCCATAAAGACCCCGACGATAATCCCGGTTGTTAAGGGATACGTCATACAACGTGTAATCGGTGCAAAGAACCACCATTGAGAAATTATTGCTAAAAATGCAACTAAAAGCGCTGATAATAACATGTTTTGCCCTCCTTAGCTCAATGTTAATTATTTAGTAACTAAAGAATTGAAAATCCTAAAGCTTCAACATCAGAATGAAATCCTTGAACTGTTTCTAGTGACAATTCTTTGGTGTCTTTACCTACCATTGATAATTTATTAAGAACTGCATTCGTAACCGTAATAATATCAACACCAATTGATTCGGCTTGGAAAATATTTAACACTTCACGGCAACTAGCCCATAATAACCAAGCTTGGTCATACTGGTTAGTTAGTTCTACGGCGGCCTTCATCAACGGCATTGGATCAACGCCAGTATCAGCAACTCGACCAGCAAATACAGAAACAATATTATGTGATCCCGCCTTTAGCACTGGTAAAACTTCCTTAACTTGATCTAGCGTTAAAATAGCGGTTACATTAACTTGAATACCTTGGGCTGATAACTTTTTAATTAACGGTACTGAAGATTCACCTTTAGTGTTGGTAATTGGAATTTTCACAAAAACATTCTTGCCCAAAGATGAAATCTTGATTGCTTCTTTTTCCATCGTATCAAAATCATCACCGAAAACTTCAAATGACACTGGCATACCACCAACAGCTTTTAACGCATCTTGTGCAAAATTAACATAGTCCTTTACACCGGCCTTTTTCATCAGAGATGGGTTCGTTGTAAATCCTGAAACTGGCCATTTATCTTTAGCTTCAACCATTCCATCAACCGAAGCACCATCAGCATAAATATCGATATTAAACTTTGACATATTGAAAACCTCCAAATTTTAATTTTGCGGTAACGTTAACGCAAATTGCCTATTTTTTGATAATGTCGCAAGGACATTATCAAGATAAGAATTGCTGTTTACTTTGTAAATAATTGAGCTAACTTGCGAAAACGTTTCCACAACTTTATAATCCTATTAAACAACGTATAATCAATACTGTCAAGATTATTTTTAGCAAGGGCGGAAAACACGTATGAATAAAAAAAATAATGTTTCAATCAAAGATGTCGCAAAGGCAAGCGGCGTCTCAATCACCACTGTATCTAGAATCATAAATAACACTGGACGCTTTTCAAAAGTTACTCAAAAGAAAGTTATCCAAACAATCGACGACTTAGGCTATGAGCAAAACAAATTGGCAGTTAGCTTAAGATCTAATAAGTCTAATACTGTTGGTATTATGCTCCCAGACATTACCAACGAATTCTACTCTGCCATTGTTAAAAAATGCGAACAATTACTCTTTTCAAATGGTTACTCCAGTATTATCTGCAACACCGAACGGAGTAGTGAACGTGAAGCAGCTTACTCACAAGTTTTAATGGAACATCGTGTTGACGGCTTAATTATCATTTCAAGTGCAATTGATGATTCAAAGGTTATTAAAACAACAACAATTCCGACAGTTTATATAGACCGTGACCCCCACTCTCACAATGAATTAATTGTTTCCTCGGACCATTATAATGGTGGCGAAATTGCAACCAAGTTTATTTTGAATCATCAATTAAATCCTTTCTTAATTATGACTAAAACAAAAACTTCCTCTACCATGGAACGGGTACGTGCTTTTAAAGATGTCCTAAAAGAGCATCAAATTACAGACATCGAGTCAAGAGTTTTCTCACTAGATTTAACGTCAGATAAGTTTTTGGAAACGGTTCCATCTTTAGATAACTATCTTCAAAAAATTGTTTCACTCAAAAAGCCTGCTGGAATTTTCGGCATAAATGATAATGTTGCTTACATGATTATCAGAGCTGCCCAGCGATTAAATATTAACGTTCCAAAAACCATTAGTGTCATTGGTTTTGATGGGAACTCCTTCTCTGAGATATCAGCACCGAAAATTACGACTATCGTCCAAAACACGACTAAGCTAGCACAAGAATCTTGTCGGCTACTACTACAACAGATGACCACTCAGGATAAAGATGTTTCCCCTGCTATCATCAAAGTACCAGTACAATTGGTGATTAAGGAAAGCACAGTCCACTAACAAAAATCGACCACTCGCCTTGATGCAAAATGTATGTGGCATCAAACATTAGTATCTTCAAATTTATTGAGCATTATCAAGTAGTCGGTCAGGCTGCGTGGTAATGTTTTTTATTCATCAAAAAAGGAAAATAAAACGTACTGCGGATGGTTACGGGAACTGTTAACGTTCTTATACATAAATCCGGATTGAACTTTCAATTCAAAATAAAAAAGGAAACCAATTCGAAAATGAATTGATTTCCTCATAGAGTCCCTCATCAACAATCGTTGCCAGAGAACCACTTTTGTTTAGCTTATTCTTTAGATGTACTGCAAGACACGCTCGTCATTGTAAGCCGCATCGATCATCCCAGAACCAAGGCATTCCTCGCCACGGTAAAAGACAACCGCTTGGCCAGGTGTAATTGCCCGGACCGGATCATCAAAGGTCACCGTAACGGCCGTATGATCGTCGTTAAAGTGAACCGTTACCCCGGAGTCCTTCTGACGGTAACGGAACTTAGCCGTTACGTGGAAGTCATTTCCAAGGTCCTCGTTCGTGACAAAGTGTAAGTCAGAAGCGTCCAAATGTGTCGCGTACAAGTACGGATTATGATAGCCCTTGCCAACGTACAAAATGTTCTTCTTCAAATCCTTACCAATAACGAACCACGGCTCGTTATCTTCACCGTCACCACCAATACCAAGGCCACGACGCTGACCGATGGTATAGTACATCAAGCCGGCATGCTCACCCTTGACTTCACCATCAAAAGTCATCATCTTACCAGGCGTTGCTGGTAAGTAGTGGCCCAAGAATTCCTTGAAGTTCTTCTCGCCAATGAAGCAGATCCCAACGGAATCCTTCTTCTTGGCCGTTGCTAAGCCAGCATTCAATGCTAACTTCCGAACGTCAGGCTTAACCATCTCACCAAGTGGGAACATGACCTTTTGTAACGTTGCGGAATCCAACTGGCTCAAGAAATAAGTCTGGTCCTTGTTGCTGTCCACACCGCGAAGAAGGTGCATCGTGCCGTCCTCATCGTGTGAGAGACGTGCGTAATGCCCAGTTGCAATGTAGTCTGCCCCGAGGTCCATAGCGTAATCCAAAAATGCCTTAAACTTAATTTCCTTGTTACAGATAACATCAGGATTAGGCGTGCGGCCCTTCTTGTATTCATCTAAGAAATACGTGAAGACCCGATCCCAATACTCCTTCTCAAAGTTAATTGAGTAGTACGGAATCCCAATCTTATCTGCCACTTTAGCCACGTCTTTATAATCCTCGGTTGCGGTACAGACACCATTTTCATCCGTATCGTCCCAGTTCTTCATAAAGACACCCACCACGTCGTAACCTTGCTGCTTAAGAAGCAACGCCACAACGGATGAATCAACACCACCACTCATGCCGACAACGACACGCGTGTTACTGTGATCAGTCATACTTTTCACCATCATTTCCAAAAGATTCTGGAGAATCCACGATTTGAAGGTCGTACAAGTCCAGTATTTACCATTATAACAAAGAAAACGCCGGCTGCAAGCCAGGCGTTTCATCAATTACTTTTCAACTAAGACATCACGGTCAATAAAGCTCTGTAAAATAAACCGTAATTGCTCAACGGCTTCCGGATGCGCGTCATTTTTAAAAATATTGGCGCGTTGCATCCCGTTCCCCGTTACCGTCGACATCTTAAAGCCAGTTAAGTCCGCGTTAACGGCCAGCTTAACTTTAAAAGCAGCCTGATACGGCGTGTTGGGGTCTAAAGAACGTTCAAAACTAAACGCGCCTGAACGCCCCTTAACAAACCCCAAATCCATTAATGTATATTTTTTGATATTGGTGCTCAATGCGTAGGTCTGCGTATCGCCATCAAGTTTGACTGTTGCGGTGTATGCCATACCCCCGCACCTCCCTTTAATTATTTTTTCAACAACCGGTTAACGGTCTTCGTTAAAACCGTGACAAATTGGTCGAGGTCTTCCTTCGTCGTGTACCGACCAAAGCTCAGACGAATTGATTCGCTGATCCGTGGTGAGTCCTCACCAAACATCGCAATTAAGACGTGTGAAGGTTCCAAACTCCCCGCGGTACATGCTGAGCCACCGGAAACTGCAACGCCACCCAAATCTAAGTTGGTTTGGAGCGTATACGTTGAAATTCCCTTGATCCATAAATTCAAAACGTGTTGGAGGTTATTTTCACTGAGTGAGCCGTTCACCTCAAAATCAACACCGTTTTGATGCAATTGGTCAACAATGTATTGCTTAAATTCGTGGTATTTCGCCTGACGATGGGCTTTTTCGGCCGACGTCAATTCAGATACCGCCTTAGCAAAACCAGCGATGGCTGGGACATTTTCGGTACCAGCCCGGCGCTTATCTTCTTGCTCGCCACCCTTAACAAAACTAGGAAAATTAATCCCATTGCGTTTGTAAAGGAAACCGAGGAACTTCGGCCCGTTGATTTTATGCGCTGAAGTTGACAACATGTCGATATGGTCCCGTTGTACGTCGATGTCCAACAAACCGTATGCTTGTACGGCATCCGTGTGGAACCAAGCCTGGTGATCCTTTAACAGCTCACCAATTTCATGAATTGGCATGTGCGCGCCAACTTCGTTATTCCCCATCATAATGGAGACTAGGATGGTATCTGGCCGTAGCGCGGCCTTTAAATCTGCCATACTGATATCGCCATTTTGATCAACTGGTAAGTAGGTGACTTCAAAACCCTGCTTTTCCAAAAAGGCGGCCGATTTTAAAATGGCCTGGTGCTCAACAGCCGTGGTGATAATGTGCTTACCGAGACTTTGACGCGCTAGCGCAGTCTGCATCACGGCCGTATTATCACCTTCAGTGCCCCCACTGGTAAAAATAATATCATCATCTGGGGCGTTAATACTTTGGGCGATGATGTGCCGACTATCGTCCAGAACTTCACGCGCCGCACGCCCAAACGCATGGGTGCTGGACGCGTTCCCAAAGTTATTGGTCATTTGATCGGTCATTGTCTGAATGACGGACGCTGCCATGGGCGTTGTCGCGGCATTATCTAGGTACACTTGCTTCATTACAATACTTCCTTCTAAAAAAACTTATTTCAAGTTCAAACGATAGCGCGTTTAGACTTTATTTACCTTGTGCTTTAAACAATGCGAGTAACATTGCGGCTGATTGTTTACCCGCTTCGAGGATAAACTCATCAAACGTGACACCAGCATCTTCGTCACCCACGTCAGACATGGCGCGAATGACAACGTACGGTGTATTGAATTGGTGGGCTGCTTGGCCAATGGCTGCCCCTTCCATTTCACTCGATAATGCGTCTGGGAAGTGTGCCAAGATCTTATCCGTAGCTGCTTTACCAGCAACGAATTGGTCCCCAGACACGATTAAACCAGTCTTCGCATTTAAGCCGGTCGCCTTAGCAGCGGCCATGATTGCTTTAACCCAGTGTTCATCGGTTTCATAATACAATGGTTGTTGTGGTAACTGACCATACTCATAATCAAACGCCGTTGCATTAACGTCATGGTACGCCGTCTTAGTGGCAACGACCACGTCACCAACGGACAAGCCGGCACCGATTCCGCCAGCAGAACCTGAGTTGATTACAACATCAACGTCAAAGTTCGTAATCATGAGTGCGGTCGTCATCCCCGCTTGAACTTTACCAATTCCGGATTGAACTAACACGACTTCTTGATCATCGATCGTTCCGTCGTAAAAGGTGATGTCTTTAATAGCAACGACCTTTTCACCTTGTAACGCCTCTCGTAACGTTTTTAGTTCTTCTTCCATCGCACAAATAATACCAAATTTCATGTCTACATCCTACTTTCCTATGGGGTTAAAAACAATATTAAAAAGACCGCGATAATTCCGATCACTAGGCCCAAAATGACCCAGTTTAGCTTGCGTGCAAGCCGTTTAGTCTTAGCTTCTTCAAGCGCCCGGTTATTTTCAGCGGCGTACGCTTGCCGTGAAGCCGACGTGCTTCCCGATTGGTCGGCATAATCCGAATCATCATCGTCCGGCTTGGTTTCAGTTTTGCGCCGCCGGTATTGCCGCCGGGTCATTCGATCATCATCTGCCACTAGCCTTCAACTCCTAACTCAGGATGGCTCTGCCAATACCAGATTGCCATAACCGTTTTCGCATCTTGAATCGTACCATCCGCAACTTGTTGCAACGCCGTTGGTAGGTCCAGGTACACCAATTGAATCTGTTCATCGGCATCCTGTGGCAAAGCCGTTTTAACCGCCGCTAAGCCCGTTGCCACGTAGAGTTTCATGAATTCATCCGTAAAACCAGGGGACGTGTAAAATTGCGCCACCGTTTGAATTGAAGTCGCTTTAAGGCGCGTCTCTTCATTTAATTCACGAACTGCGGCTGCGTCCATTGACTCACCAGCTTCAACTTTTCCCGCCGGAATCTCAAGCGTCACGCCGTTGGTCGCCGTTCGCCACTGCTTTTCAAGAATCATCTGGTGTGCACCGGTGACCATCAAAACGGCAATGGCTGGTTGATGGCGCACAATTTCGCGTGTCGCCGTCGTCTGATCTGGCAACGTGACTTCTTGCTTTTCGACCTGCACTAAGCCACCCTGAAAAACCGTCTGGCGGCTTTGGACTCGTTCTTCAAAATTCATGCCCAGAACCCTCTTCCTGTGGATTGCTTTCTCAATAAGGATACCGATTTTTAGCAACGAATGCAATTTTCAGTCCGATTCTAAACATAAATTACAGTAATTTTAACGAACCCGACCGTCAAAAAGGGATGGTGCCTAGAGCCCCATCCCTCACTAACGATTACGTCCGCCGCAGCAATTACTTAGCTGTGCTTAATGACGCAACAAAGTCTTCATAAGCAGTTTGTTCGCCGGTTTCAGTCGCACTGGCTTCACTGTAGTCCGCAGCTAACGCTGATTCTACAGGTAGCGTCACGATTCGGACGAAGGTCGCATTGCCGATCAATTCCATCCAGTATTCTTCGTCAGCACCTTGGTGAACAACGGTTTTAACCATGCCACCAGGATTGGTTACCTTAATTTCTTGGTTAAAATCGGTGCTTTCTTGATGCAATAAGACGTACATCAATGAAGAAGCGGACATGGCCGTTCCACAAGCATTCGTGAACCCGACGCCCCGTTCGAACGTCCGAACAAAGATCGCATTTTTACCTAAAACTTCGACAAAACTAACGTTGACACCATCTGGGAAAATGGCGTTTTTGCCGTCATTCATCCATTTACCGATGCGTCCCAATTCAGGACCAACTAACGTGTCATGATCCACGAAAGCAATCAAATGTGGATTAGGCACAGCGACAGCGGAGAACTTCAAATCAGCAGACAACGCTGGAATTTTTTCGTTAATGATGGTTGCTGCTTCATTATTAGCGTGCATCCCAATTGTCTTGGCATCGAATGACACTGGCGAAATTTCAGCACTAAAAGCTGGGACGTTCTCAGCCAAATCAGCAACTGCTTGAACCTTTAAATCAGCGTACATCGTCTGCACTTTGAACGCTTCTTGACTGTTTTGGGTGCCTAAGTAACGCGCAACGGTTCGGATACCGTTACCACACATACTAGCTTCGGTCCCGTCGGCGTTGATGACACGCATCCGACCAAGTACTTGGGAATGTTCGGATTTATCAACGACTAAAACCCCATCGGCACCGTCATAAAGGCCAGCGCCATCCCGCTTACAAATGTTAATTGCAAGCTGTTTTAAATCCGCATCAGATAACGGTTCTGGAAATTGTGTTTGATCCAGTAAGTAGAAATCATTACCGGAACCGTGAACCTTGATCATTTTCACTGCCATCAGCATCCTATCTTTATATAAATTCACTAATTTACTACTTCATTATCATACTTATTTTTTCATGAAAATTCAATTACCAAGGACTAAAACAACGTTATAACATAGAAATAGTTTGTCATGAGCCCTTATTGACCGCTTTCAACCTTAAATTTTAAACTAAAAATCGAAAAGTCCAATCACTGACCTGGCACTATTAATTCCTTTTCGGCGCTTCGCCGACAGCGTCAGTGGTTTAAATAGCACCCTCATCAGTGCTAGCGGTCATCCATGATGGCTGTGGCGTTAATCGGCGGTCTCCAGTCAACGCTAACTGAATATCCGACGACCATCATAACAATCGTAGATCCATTTTTAGCGGAGTCGGACAGTGTTGGCGTGCTGTGTCGGCAAGATTAGCGGGCGTTTTTGCGCTAATCTTGCGGGGCACTTCAAAGACGTGGGTTATCGGCTTTGAAGCGAGGTCACAGACCGCAGTGTGGCTGTGACCGTCCCCCATAGCGCCCAAGGCTGTCCGCCGGAGCGACACATTCAATAATTTCAGATTTTTGAATTAAAAAAAGCCCCGCCATCAAACAACGTTTGACGCGGGACTTCATCATTCGAGTACAATCATCAATATTGCACCGTTAGTAATCAAAAATCAGCGATTAAGCTTCTAAGCCAGTTTCAACTGATTCAGGGTAATTTTCACGTACGATTTGAGCACAACGCGCACAGAGTTGTGGGTAGGCATTGTCACTGCCAACGTCGGTCTTGATCATCCGGCAACGGGAACAAACTTCGCCGTCCGCATGACTAACCTTGATAGCAACGTGATCGCCAAAGGTTTCGGCATCGCTTGGTGCATCACTCAAAGCGTGAACGTCCAAAGCAGAAACCATTAACATTTGCCGTACGTTGGTATTCAAGCTGTCCAAGAAGGTTTGCGTTGCATCATCGACATATAGGTCAAGGTGCGCTTCCAAGGACTTCCCAATCAACTTCGCATCCCGGGCTTCTTCTAAGGCCTTCAAGACATTGCTCCGTACGTCCATGAATTGCGTCCATTCTGCCATTAAATCATCGGCATTGGCGTAATTTTGAACGGTTGGCATGTCAGTCAATTGTGCAAATTCTTCTGGTTCCTTCAAGAATGGCCAGATTTCTTCGGTCGTATGTGGCAACATTGGCGTGAACAATTTCGTTAACGCAACCAAAGTGTCATAGAAGACCGTTTGCATTGAACGCCGTGAATGGCTGTCTTCAGCATCAATATACATGATATCCTTCGCAACATCCAAGTAGAAGTTCGATAAATCAACCGTTAAGAAGTTGATGAGTTCCTTGTAGATGTCGAGGAAGTCGTAGTGGTCGTAATGGGCCTTCGTCTTTGCAACGAATTGGTCCAAACGAACGGCCATATATTGGTCAACTGAAGCTAAGTCATCATAAGCGACCCGGTCAGTTTCTGGGTCAAAGTCGGCAACGTTTCCTAACATGAAGCGAACCGTATTCCGGAACTTCTTGTAAGAATCAGCAACCTGTTTGAAGCTTTCCATCGAGACCCGCACATCGGAGCTGGTATCAACGGAAGCAACCCATAGACGAACGATTTCAGCACCCATTTGTTTGATAACATCGATTGGCGCAATCGTGTTACCTAACGACTTGCTCATCTTACGGCCCTGGTTATCCAAAGTAAAGCCTTGTGATAAGACTTGCTTGTATGGTGCGTGTCCAGAAACAACAACACTGGTAATCAAACTAGAGTTGAACCAGCCACGGTATTGGTCTGAACCTTCCAAGTATAAGTCTGCTGGGTAGTCAAGGTATGGCCGTTCAGCCAAGACCCCTTGGTGTGATGAACCGGAATCGAACCACACGTCCATGATGTCATCTTCCTTGGTAAATTCACCATGAGGAGAATGTTCATTAGTATAGCCTTCTGGTAATAAGTCCTTGGCATCACGTTCAAACCAAACGTTCGAACCGTGTTGCTTAATCAAATCAGCAACGTGGTTGATCGTTTCTTGTTCCATAATGGCAGTCCCATCTTCAGCGTAGAAGATTGGTAGCGGCACGCCCCAGACCCGTTGCCGTGAAATGACCCAGTCACCACGGTCGCGAATCATGTTGTAGAGCCGTTTCTTACCCCATTCTGGGAAGAATTCGACGTCATCCATCGATTTCAAGATCTTATCACGCACATCCCCAACGGAAGCAAACCATTGTGGCGTTGCCCGGAAGATGATTGGCTTCTTAGTCCGCCAATCAAATGGGTAGCTGTGTTCGTAAGGCATGTAGTTTAAGAGTAACCCGGCGTCCTTTAACTTATCCAACGCAATTTGGTTGGCGTCATCGTAGAAGACACCAGCAAAGTCAGCACCGGCTTCAGCCGTTAAGTAACCCTTATTATCAACTGGCGCAAAGACTGGTAAGTCGTACTTCATACCGATCCGGTAGTCATCTTCCCCATAACCAGGCGCAGTATGCACTAACCCAGTCCCAGAGTCGAGGGTAACGAAATCGCCTAACATCGTGACTAATTTCCGGCTGGCATCAAATGGATGTTCACAGATGACCCGGTCTAAATCGGCCCCTTTAACGGTCTTCAAGACTTTAACGTCTTTCCAACCGAAGCGTTCAGCATTTTCATCAACTAATTCAGCCGCTAAAACAAACTTGCGACTCTCACCAGCAGGTTGAACAACCGCGTAGTCGAATTTAGCATCAATCGTAATCCCTTCAGAAGCAGGAATCGTCCATGGCGTCGTGGTCCAGACAACCATGTAAGTATCGTCGTCTAAGACACCCTTGCCGTCAGTAACCTTTTCAGCGAAAAACGCGGATGGTGACGTAACGTCGTGGTATTCAACTTCGGCTTCAGCCAAAGCAGATTCGGATGACCATGACCAGTACACTGGCTTCTTACCACGATAAATCAGGTTTTGTTTAGCAAATGCACCAAAGACACGAATCTGAGCGGCTTCAAATTCTGGCTTCAAAGTCAGATATGGGTTGTCCCATTCACCAGCAACACCTAAACGCTTAAATTCTTCACGTTGGCGATCCACTTGCTTCAAGGCGTATTCGCGACAAAGTTCGCGGAATTCGTTGGTGGTCATCTTTTTACGGTCGTAACCGGCCTGTTTTAATTTCTGTTCAATTGGCAAACCATGCGTATCCCAACCAGGAACGTATGGTGCGCGGAAACCGTTCATTGATTTATAACGAACGATAAAGTCCTTAGTGATTTTGTTCAGGGCATGGCCCATGTGAATATCACCGTTAGCGTAAGGAGGGCCATCGTGTAAAATAAAGCTCGGCTTACCTTCATTCAATTTTTGACGTTGTTCGTAAACTTTGTTTTCAGCCCAAACGTCTTGGCGTTCGACTTCTTTAACTGGTAAATTACCACGCATTTTAAACTTGGTTTTACCGAGGTTTAACGTATCTTTAACGCGCATTTGATCACTCCTTAAATATTTTTTACCAAATCAATTTTAAAATTAACGGCACAAAAAAAACTCCGCCCTGCAAGGGACGAAGTCATCGTGGTACCACCCAATTTTAGAATTGTTTAGATTCTCTCTTAGCATGGATTAACGGTCATGAACCGGCCACGCTTACTTGGTTCAGCGTGACATTCAGAGATGATCTGCAACCTAGTGAGGGACGATTGCCTTTCCATTATCGGCAACTCTCTGTGCGTTTCACTAAGTTGTTTGCTGTTCTCTTCAAAAATTTAACTCGATATGACTTAACTAGGCTTGGCCGTCGTTATCGTCATCTGGGAAAATAACCACCGTTTGTTGTTGAGCTTGGTCGCCCCCGTCAGCAACTGGCGTTTCACCACTAGTTGCTTCCGTAATTTCAACGGTTGCTTCTGAGTTTACACTCGCATTACTCTGATTGTCAAGACTATCTTCTTTTAAAACGTGTTGAATTTCAGCGTAATCAGCGGTATTCGTTTCGCTAAGTAATTGATCCCAATCCTTGCTCTTAACCACTTCTAACTGCGATTCTAGCATAACTTGGAGGCGTTGACGGAAGACCCGGGTCTGTTTCTTCAGATCGTCAGTTTCAACGGAAAGGCGCTTAGCCTTCTGTGAAGCTTCATCGATCATCTGGTTAGACTTGTCCGTGGCTTCACTAACAATATCTGAAGCTTGCTTCTGTGCTTCACGGGTAATGATGTCAGCTTCCTTCTTCGAATTCGTCTTAACTTTGTCGGCAGCTTCCTGCGCAACTAAGATCGACTGGTTCAAAGAATCCTTCAATTCATTGAAATATTTAAGTTTACCTTCACTAGCGTCTAAACGTTCCTGGAGGTCCTTATTTTGTTTTAAGGTAATTTGATAATCCTTGATAATCCGTTCAAGAAAATCGTTTACCTCGTCAATATTGTAACCACGAAGCTTCGTGGAAAACTCTTTGTTATGAATGTCATCAGGACTTAACACCATGCTAAATTTCCTCCAATATCTATTTGCTATGAATAATATTTAACGTTATCCGTAACCGATCCTTTTTTGTTTCGCCGCCAATTTCTGCCAACTGGACCCGCCCGTAGTGGGTCACACTCAGCATATCTAGCAACGCTAACTCGTAGTCGGCTTTTGGTAAATCCGCCCAGTTCAAGCGAACCTGCTTCCCTTCAATCAGCTCCTTGGCATGGTGTCGTGAAAGGTTAAAGGCCGCCTTGACCACACTATCCGCCCGCAATGAACTGACTGTCGTTGTGACACTCTCCCAGTCATTTTCAGGAACTAAGGCATTCGCTACCGGTATCGCGGTTAAGTGAACCTTCGTTTTGCCAAAATGGTCAATTTGATCATCAAAATACTGTGCCATTTCATTTTCGCAGAAGAACTGCCAGTCGTCACCATCCGAAACAATGTCGCCAAACACGTCGCGTTCGACCCCCGAATTTGCCAGGGTTCCTAAAATTTGACCGTGCTTTAACGTCGCAAACTTGAGCGGATAGACGATGTTATACAGGGTAATTTGAAAGTCGGCTTCCTCAGGCTGGTAGTAGCTTGGATAAAATAAAATCCGTTGCAACTCCGCACCCGGATAGCCGCCAAAGGCCCGCATTCGAACGTCGTCTAACTGGTTGACCATTGTCTGAGCAATGTACACTTGGCGCGGGTTTAAAAACGCAGTTAAAATTGGTCGGTACTGGTCGGCTGCTTGGCGCAACCACCCAGTGACCTGTTCAATAAATGGGGCTTCACTATCGCGAAAATGTTGTTTTAAATTTTCATTCACGATACTATCCTCGTTACTTTAATTAATAGATTCCGAACATTTGTAACAGGTAAAGCAAGCCGTTTTCAGCAAACTGTAAAACGACCAGGGCAATGATTGGGGAAAAGTCGATTCCCGCAATGGCAGGAATAAACCGCCGGAAAATGCTCAGAAATGGATCACAAATCCGTCCTAAAAATTGTCCAATTTTTGTGTTATAAGCGCCAGGAAACCATGACATTAAAATAAAAACGGCGATGGCTACCTGGTAGAGCTGAAATAACCTGCTAATGATGTTTAGTACCAGTACGCTCACTCCTTACAAACTGTTGGGATTAAACTGACTCGTTGTACTGCCAGAAACTTCATAATTTTCTGGGATACAAAGAAAAATTTCATCCCCGATGCGTTCAATTTCACCGTTAATGGCGTAAACCGTTCCGGTCAAAAAATCAACAATGCGGCGGGCCATTTGATCATCAACGTGATCAAAATTTACGATCACCGCTTGATTTTTAAGTAGCTGACTCGCAATTTCTTTAACGTCTGAATAAATTTTCGGTTCAAATAACGCAATCTTACTATTCACCGACTTACCACCTTGCATGGGTACGACTTTTGGCGCGGTCCGGGTATTGGCTGCTTGATTGGTTGACGCTTGCGGCGCAGCCTGACTAGGCTGTACCGGCTGGTCATCTAATTGATCATCACCGACGCCAAAAAAGTTACTAAAACTAAATCGTCCGGCCATCTATGATCGCTCCCTTCAGTGTTTTACTTGCGCCGCCGTTTGAAGAATGGCGGTGTATCTAATGAATCCCCATTATCATCGTTGTTGTTATTATCATCAGTCTGACCATTGTCGTTAAATACGTCAAAGTCAGCCTTCTCAACGTTTTTAAATTCAGAACCATTATTATTGTTATTCACTGGTCGTGAACTGCTTGGTTCGCGCCGAATGTCCCAGTTGCCAAACGGATCGTTGCTATTAGCTGGTGCTTGGCTTTGTGCCATGTTGACAGCTTCACTGGCTGGTTTTTGTTCACTAGTGCTAGAGAACATCCCGCCCCGTTGTTGACTCGTTTCAGTCCGGCTAGAAGTTGAACCCAATTGCATTTCTTTTTGCTTTTGGTCAATCCCAGTTGCAATCACTGTAACCCGAACTTCATCGCCTAAGCTTTCATCGATTGAAGTCCCGAAGATGATGTTAACATCAGTCGTTGCAGCTTGTGACACAATGTCTGAAGCAGCTTGTGCTTCGTAAAGTGACATGTCTGGGCCACCAGTGATGTTGAGCAAGACTTGTTCGGCTCCATCGATGGAAACTTCCAACAATGGTGAAGAAATGGCTTGCTTGGTTGCGTCGGCCGTCCGGTTTTCGCCGCTGGCAGAACCAATTCCCATTAAAGCAGAACCTTGGTTTTGCATCACGGTCTTCACGTCAGCAAAGTCCAAGTTAACGTAACCTGGTGACGTAATCAAATCAGAAATCCCTTGAACCCCTTGACGTAAAACGTTATCGGCTTCTTGGAAGGCTTCCATCATTGGTGTCTTCTTATCAACGATTTCCAATAAACGGTTGTTTGCAATGACGATCAACGTATCAACGTTGTCCTTCATTTGTGCAATCCCTTCAGCCGCATTTCGTGCACGTCGAGGTCCTTCAAAAGTAAATGGTCGGGTGACGACCCCCACCGTCAAAGCACCTGAATCCTTTGCGATTTTAGCAACCACGGGAGCAGCCCCGTTACCGGTACCGCCACCCATACCAGCGGTGACAAAGACCATGTCAGCGCCTTGTAAGGCTTCCGTTAAGGCTTCTTCGCTTTCTTGCGCGGCTTTTGAACCAACGTCCGGATTAGAACCGGCACCCAACCCACGGGTCAGTTTCGGTCCTAATTGAATTTTGGTCTCCGCATTAGAAGTTTGTAATGCTTGTACATCGGTATTGGCGACGATAAATTCGACACCCTTGACGTCTTCAGCAATCATCCGATTAACAGCGTTGCCACCACCGCCACCGACACCGATGACTTTAATATTTGCCCCTGAATTCTGGGTTGAATCTAAAGAAAATTCCATTATTTTTCCTCCGTCATTCCTATCCTAATTAATCAAAGAAGTGGTTGAAAAAGCCCTTAATGTGGTCAAGGGCACCCTTCCGATCTGGATTGTCCTGTTTTTGTTCAGGTTGTTGTTTGGTTGTTTGGGTCATTGTTTCAGTACTCGTCCGGGGTGCACTGGCAATTGGATCAACGACTTCTGAGAAGTCATGTGCAACGCTTGCCCGTGTATCACCCGTTAACGCACTCTTTACGAGTAACGCGACTTCGCTTAAGGCCGCTTGGTATTTGATGACTGCTAACGCCTCATCAAACGACGGATGTCTTAAGCCCATCTGGTTCGGTGTAAAGACCCGAACCCGGGTACCGAAGAGTTGACTAGCCAATTCTGTAATACCAGGAATTGCTGCAACGCCACCAGTTAAAACAATGCCGCCCGGCAATTCCAACGCTCGGATTTCATCCAAGTGCTGCTTAACCTTGCCAAAGACTTGGTCAAGTCGGGCTTCAATGATTTCTGCTAAGTATTGCTCGCTAATCTGAGTTGGGGTACTTTGACCGACAACGTCGACCGGGAACTCTTCATCATCAGCGGCCTGCTGAGCATCGGCATAGCCGTAATCCCGTTTTAGCTTCTCTGCATTTTCAATCGAAGTATTCAAAACGACCGAAATATCTTTAGTGATATACTGGCCGCCTTCTTGATCAACATAAGTATACTTTAACTGATGATCATGAATGACCGCCGCCGTAGTCTGGCCACCACCCATGTCAATAATAATCGACCCGAAGTCTTGTTCACCATCGTTTAACACGAGTGAGCTTAACGCCAGTGGTGCAATCACGATTTGTTCGATCTGCAAACCAGCTTTTTCAATCGCTTTGCGCGTATTGTGAATAATGGTCTTAGGTCCGGTAAAGAGCGTCCCATGCATCTCTAAACGGACACCGACCATCCCCCGGGGATCCTTAATTCCGTCAAAGCCATCCACGACAAACTCATCTGGAATCACGTCCAAAATTTCGCGCTCCGGTGGCAGGCTCTGTACTAGCGCCGCTGCGGCTACGTTTTGGACATCCTCATTATTGATTTCTTTTGATTCATCAGCCACGGCAATCATGCCGCGACAACGTTCAATTTTTACCAGGTTAGCGGGAACGCCCGCAATCACCTTTTTTATTTCGATACTTGCTTTTTCTTCAGCTTGGCGTACTGCCGATTGAATCGCACTGGCGGCCTTGTCAATATCAACAATGACACCGCGACTTAAACCATTAGAACGTTCGCTACCCACACCAATAACGTTCATTTGTCCCTTTACACGTTCAGCAACAATGACTTTTATTGAGGTGGTTCCTATATCAAGTCCGACATAAATTCCTGAATTATCCATAATAGAGGAACCTCCTAGTACTTTTTACATAAATATAAATTTTTATAGATTTTAGTTACATACCTAGTTAACCCCTAGTTTACCATATCCTAAGCGCTTTTAAAAAGAGCACATTCACCATTCTTGAAGAATATTCTACTTCTTGAATGAATACGAATACGCGCCGACTTCTAAGTTCACAATTCCCTTAGTTTTCATCTTTGCGACGATGCCCGGATAATACGTCATCTTGCTTGCAAACGTTGAGATTGTTGCATAAACTTCGTTACCGTCATTCATGTATAAATGGATGCGCTGCGGATTGGACGTTGTCGGTGCAAACTTAATTTCTGAGATTGCATGTTTAACTGCCGAAGGTAACTTCGCGTATTGAGCAATCATCTTCTCAAGCCGAGCCCCACTTTTAAAGTTCGCGTAAATGGGCGAACCACCGCCAGGTTGCGAATAACTCGTCTTTAAGATCAACCCATTTTCCAAGACCCGTTGATAATGATTCCCGTCCACCAAGTAACCGGCAACCCGAATTTCGTTAACTTTGACGTTAATCTGGTTTAAGCCAACCAACTTAGTCGTGACTTTGCCAATCTGCGGATTTTGCTGTTTCGCTTGGCGACTTGTCCGCTGGTCGTGACCAATCACAGCCCAAATTGAAACCCCTGGCTGAATTTTCGTCGCCCGCGTTACCTGGTTCGTCGTCAAACCATCCGTTCCTGAAACCTTGACTTGTTGGACGTGACTAAGTGGTGAAATAAAGTACCCTGCAATCACGATGCCCATTAAAAACAAACTAATTAACAGCGCCGCGCGTTTAACCACTAAGCGACGGCGTTGTGTTTTTAATTTTGGTAACTTATCACCGATTCGCAGTTGTTTACCCCACCTGCTAAAATGGCTTTTCTTTGCCTGGGCCTCATTTTGTTCAGCGTGTCGCTGATAGCGTTCCCAAGGGGTTAGTTGTTCCGGCCTTTTGTCCTTAGGTGCTCGCTTAAAAATGGCCATCACACCCACCCTTTCATCTTCATAAGGTTACGTTTTTTACTTGACCACGGATTCGAGGACTTTTAATAACTGATCAGCTGCATCGGGCATCCCGAGCTTCTTCGCATTATTAGCCATATCTTCACGATGGTCGGCGCTAAGCATCAGGCCATCGACCGCTTTGAGCAAACTCGTCGCCGTTAAGTCGGCTTCTTTAACTAGTTCAGCCGCCCCAGCGTTAACTAGGCTCTGTGCGTTCTTCGTTTGATGATCATTCGTCACGTAAGGACTAGGCACTAGGATTGACGGAATCCCCAAGGCCGTAATTTCAGCAATACTAGTGGCACCCGCCCGGCCTAAGATCACGGCGATTTCTGGCAGGATTGCTGGCATGTTTTTGATGTACGGTTCAATCTTAACATTGGGTGCTAACGTTGTCTTTGAGAGACTATCCATGATTTTGTCATAGTGCACCTGACCCGTCACAAAGAGGGTCTGATAGTCCCGCTTATTGAGCTCTGGTACCGCGGAAGCAGTGGCCGCGTTAATCCGGGCTGCCCCCCGACTTCCCCCAAAGATCAAGACCGTGGGAACGTCATCTTTAAGCCCGTATGCTTGCAAGGCCGCAGTCTTTTGGATATTAGCAACTTGCTGCGCACGGGGGTTCCCGGTCATGACGACCTTCTTTTCTGGGAACTGTGACCGCGCACTCTCAAACGAAATGGCGATCTTATTAACAAAGTGGCTCAAAAACTTGTTGGTCACACCCACAACGGAGTTCTGTTCATGAATCACCGTGGGAATGTGCATCTGACTGGCCGCAAATACGACCGCACCACTCACGTAGCCACCGGTCCCAACCACGACGTCCGGCTTGAATTCCTTGATGTACTTACGAGCCGTGACCACACTCTTTAAGAACAGGTAAACCGTCTTGAAGTTTTGTGGGGATAACGACCGCTTGAAGCCTTGAATCTTAATCGTCTTAAACGCGATTCCGCGTTCTGGGACGATTCGACTTTCAAGACCCCGGTGTGTCCCAACGTAGAGGACTTCGGCGTGCTTATCGTGTGCCTTTAGCGCTTCGATCAAGGCTAATGCCGGGTAAATGTGGCCCCCGGTACCGCCGCCAGAAATCATTAGTCGCATTAGTTTTCTTCCGCCTTTCCAGTTAACTTCTCAATTGCTTTAATAAACCGGTCGCCCCGCACTTCAAAGTTCGGGTACTGATCCCAGCTTGCACAAGCGGGTGACAACATAATAATGTCGCCTGAGTTACTCCGCTTCCAAGCTACTGGAACCGCCGTTTCACAGTTTTCAGTAAATTCAATGTCATCGATACCGGCAAGTTTTCCGGCATCCGCCATCTTTTGAGCCGTTTCACCAAACACGATGAGGGTCTTAACATGATCCTTCAATGCGGGGGCAAGCTTTTCAAACGTATTGCCCCGGTCCAGACCACCAGCCAACAAGACAACGGGCTGGTCAAAGCCCTTCAACGCCATTTCCGTTGAAACAATGTTTGTCGCCTTAGAGTCATTGTAGAACTGACGGCCTTCATAGGTTTCAACGTACTGGGTCCGGTGCCGAACCCCGGAGAACGTCTTCAAGACTTGGACAATGCCACTCGTTGCGACCCCTTGTAACTTAGCAACCGTAATGGCTGCTAAGGCGTTTTCAACGTTATGGTCTCCCGGGATCTTAATGGCCTTTGCATCCATAATGTATTCGTCCTTAAAGTACAATTTGCCGTCTTCTTCATAGGCGCCAGCTTTACTATTGCCCTGACGTGAAAATGGCACAACTTGTGCTTTAGACTGCTTACTGAGGTCACGCCATTCCTGGCTATCCCAGTTGATGACTAAATAATCATCTGCCGTTTGATTCATCGTAATGCGCATCTTCGCCTTAACGTAATTGTCACGGTTACCATGCCAGTCTAAATGAGTTGAATAAATATTCGTAATGACGGCAATGTGGGGATGCAACGTGGCAATCCCACAAAGCATAAAGCTTGAAAGCTCCGTCACCATCGTATCGGTAGCTTGCGCTTTTTGGGCAATGGTTGAGGCTGGAACCCCAATATTACCCGCTACGTAGGCTTTGCCGGCATTGTTTCGTTGGTTCAACATCATGGTAATTAACGTCGTTGTCGTGGTCTTACCGTTTGTCCCGGTGACCCCGATCAGTTCGCCTTCCAAGATTTGGGCTGCTAATTCAACTTCAGTGATGACGGGAATGTGCTTTTCAAGCGCCCCGCTCACAATCGGATTTGAATACGGAATGCCTGGATTTTTGACGACCACCTTAAAATCTTCATCCAATAAAGATAACGGGTGTCCCCCCGTGATAACCTTGATGCCTTCGCTTAATAGCTCCTGTGCATCTGGGTTGTCATCAAAATCCTTCTTGTCATTGACCGTGACAAATGCCCCTAGCTTGTGCAATAAGCGGGCAGCGTTGACCCCACTCTTTGCAAGTCCTAAAACCAAAACTTTTTGGTTGCGATACTGTTCAACCGACTTCATATACCAAGATCTCCCTAATTTATTGATAGACACAATATATTTATTTTAATATTCAGTGGACTAAATGCCAATAGGCGTATCACCGGTTTGTAAATCCGCCATTGATACGCCCAAAATTAGTCATTAAATAATTGTTGCCACACTGA
Organism: Lactiplantibacillus paraxiangfangensis; assembly: GCF_036246185.1. Classification (NCBI taxonomy): domain Bacteria; kingdom Bacillati; phylum Bacillota; class Bacilli; order Lactobacillales; family Lactobacillaceae; genus Lactiplantibacillus; species Lactiplantibacillus paraxiangfangensis. Next base: position 31,635 of record NZ_BTPW01000018.1, on the reverse strand, counting down.
TAATGGCAGCCACTAAACCAATCGACCAGAATACGATGTCGATCTTCCACTCACTCCAACCCTTCATTTCAAAGTGATGGTGAATTGGACTCATTAAGAAGATCCGTTTCCCCGTTAACTTGAACGAGGCCACTTGTAACATAACCGAAGCCGTTTCAATAACGAAAATGATCCCGATAATAAGTAGTGACAATTCGTGATGGACCAAGATGGAAACCGCAGCTAACGCCCCACCTAAGGCCAATGAACCCATATCACCCATGAAGATTTTTGCGGGTTTGTGGTTGTAGACAAAGAAACCTAGTAAGGAACCGACCACTGCAATACAGAATAACGCGACGTTATATTGTTGTTGGGCCCACGCGATAATCGCGTACGCACCAAAAGCAATCGTTGCTTGACCAGCGACTAGGCCATCTAACCCATCCGTCAAGTTGACGGCGTTGGAAAACCCAACAAGCCAAATAATGACGAAGATCATGTACCAAATACCTAGCGACCAATCACCGACGCCGGGAATTCGTAGCCCCATTGTCAAATGCTCATTCTGGTAAACTAACGTGAAGACGACCGCACCAATAATTTGACCAAGCAATTTTTGCCATGCTTTTAGCCCTTCATTTTGCTTCCGCCATAGCTTAATACTGTCATCCCAGAATCCCAGCGCCCCGTAGAGTACTAAGATGAACATTAAAATCCAGGTCGTTGGTTGTAACAAACCTTGCCAAAAACCAACCCACAAGGTCGTGACCAAGATGGCGATAATAAATAACAAGCCGCCCATCGTTGGGGTCCCAGATTTCTTTTCGTGCCATTTAGGGCCCTCTTCGCGAATCATTTGGCCCTCTTTACGTGCGCGGAAATAACGAATTAAAGACGGCATTAACGCAAACACGATGATAAACCCACTAATTAGGGCCGCTACCCATGATAATAAACTCACAACAATTCTCCATTCTAAAACTTAATTAATTACTTTAACGTCACGCTCAAACTTTCCTTAGCGTCGATCGGATTACCAGCCGAAATACTCTGGGCCTTCACATAGCCCGTACCGCTAGTCGTCAACTTCAACCCCGTTAGACTGGCAAAATCAGCGACTTCACTGGTCGACCAACTCGTCAAGTCGGGCATATACATCTGCCCGTTAGTCACGAGGACGACCCGCTGACCGCTAGAAAGGACGGTACCGGACGAAATTGACTGTTTCACAATCCGCTTACCCTTACCAACAACGACCGGTTTAATGCCGCTTTGCTTTGCATCTTTGGCAGCGGTCGTCGTGCTTTTACCAGTCAAATCGGCCATCTTGATTGTCGCCGTCTTCGACTCACTAGCTTTTTGTTCCTCAAGTGCCCGTTGCATAACGGTCTTGAAGATACCTGCCATTTCATCAGTTGCCGTCGTACTACCAAGGGTCGGCTGCTTCATGGTGATGTACATAATGTATTTTGGATTTTTAGCCGGCGCCATCCCAACAACGGAATACAGGTAAGAATCATCACCCGTTGCGTAGGTACTCCCGTTGCTGACTTGGGCCGTCCCAGTCTTCGCAGCGATCCGATATCCCTTGATTTTATAAGCGCCCCCAAGCCCGTAAGACTTGTAGACAACGTCTTGCATGTGTCCCAGTACTTGAGAAGCCGTTTTGGCAGAAATCGGTTGCCCAACGACTTTAGGTTTCGCTTTAAAAACCGTCTTGTTGGTATTCGGATTCGTCACTTTGGAAACAAAGTATGGCTGTAGCATTTTACCACCATTTGCAACGGCCGTAAATCCGCGCAGCATTTGCATCGCTGTGACTTGAACCCCTTGCCCAAACGACGTATCGGCTTGTTCAATCGGATAAGTAAACTGAATCGAACCGGTTTGCTCATTCGCCAAACCGCTATTCGTGCTCGAACGCAGACCGAAGCGCTTAATGTACTTTAGCCAAGTTTTGGCACCCATCGTTTGTTCGAGGTGCGCCATCGCAACGTTACTAGATAGCGCAAACCCCTTGGCATACGTGATGTTACCCCAACCACTCGTATTCCAATCGGGCACAATCTTATTATCGATTCGATAAGTCCCGGTGGGAACCGTCACGTTGGGGTTGTAATTACCACTGTCAATGGCCGCCGCCATCGTAAAGACTTTCATCGTCGAACCGGGTTCGTAGGTATCCTCAACCAGCAAGTTACGCCACATCTTACTCAGCCCACTCTTGGTTTGCGAGTTAAACGTTGGGCGTTGCGTCGTGGCCAAAATTGCCCCCGTTTTGGCATTCATCAGGGTTGCCGTCATCGACTTCGGATTAACTTGATCCGCGACCGCTGACATTTTTGTTTCCAAAATAGTCTGTAGCTTGCTGTCGATCGTCGTATAAACGTTCTCGCCGTCTTTGACCTTTTTACCGGTATCGACGTTGCCTTGATACCCACTCTTCGTGACGGTCTTACGGCCATCAGTCCCAGATAACTGTTTATTGAAAGCTAGTTCAATTCCCATTGATCCGGTTAGCCGCGTTGATTCCGAACCTTTGACCGACTTCGCATTGGTAAGGCCCACGAGCTGGGATGCAAAGGTCCCGTTCGGGTACAGACGTGCTTCCGACTCAATAAAATGCAATCCCGAAACTTTTTGCGCTTCGATTTTTTCCTTCGTCGTCAACGAAATGTTTTTCCCGGCCGTTCCAAATTCAATTTGGAACTTGCCAGTGCCATCTTGAAGCGTTGCTAACGCCTTTTTATAGCTAATCGGCAAATATTTCGACAATACCTTTGCCACTTGATTATCATTCTTGACGTACAGTGCCTTACCATTCGCATCCTTCTGGTTTTTCGCCATAATGGCATAAATGGTGTAAGTACTCGTATCTTCAGCAATTGGATCGCCGTTTGCCGTATAAATCGTTCCCCGTTTCGCCGTTATGGTCTGATCCGTCGTATACAACTTTTTAGTTGCTTCCACAAGATTCGTCCCGTTGGCGTGGTGGGAAATCGCGATATACGAAAAACGAATGATCAAAACACCAAATACGAGGATCGCTCCAAAAAATAGCCATTGGCCAAAGATTCTACGATTTTGTTTCGGTGACCGTTTCGAAGTCATTCGTTGTTTCTTATTATTCATTTGTAAACATTCCTTATGTTACCGTTGTTTAGCGATAAGCCGTACTTCTTTGCGACTTGGTTTAACCGGCTACGACTTGAAAGTTCACTAATTTCTTGGGCGTGAGACGTATTACTTGCCTCCACCTTGGAAACTTTCGCTTGCACCGCCTGTAAGCTACTTTGAGAATTACCAATGGCAATGTTGGTTGAAACTAAAATAATTGCCAAACTGAAAACCACCAAACCAAGTGTCACACTCAAGCATTTTTCAAACGCAGAAAATGGTACCCGCTGCGTTTTGATTGCCGGATTGGGGGTTACGACGGTTTTATGTACCGGGGTTGAGGTAGCGCCGGGATTCTGCTTTGGCAGTTCCCGTGCCAATCCATTCTGGGCCATTTTAAATCACTCCTTAACATTCATCTATTTCATTAATTAATCCTTAACACGTAACCGTTCGATGGCCCGCAGTTTAGCACTACGCGCCCGCCGATTAGCCGCCACTTCTTCATCACTTGGCACAATTGGCTTCCGGTTAACAAGCCGGTAATCAGGCTGCATGCCCTCAGGAATCACTGGTAAACCAGGTGGTAACTCGGGTAACTCACTGTGTTCCTTAAAAATCGTCTTCACGAGTCGATCTTCAAGGGATTGGAACGTGATCACACTGACCCGACCATGGACACCGATCAAATCAACCGCTTGTTCCAACGACGTTTCTAAAACACCCAGTTCATTGTTCACCGCAATCCGAATCGCTTGAAAGACACGTTTGGCTGGATGACCACCCGTCCGCCGTGCGCGGGCCGGAATGGCTGACTTGATAAGGTCGACCAGTTCACCAGTTGTTTCAATTGGTTGGCTTTCGCGTTGACGCTCAATTGCGCGGGCAACCTGCTTAGAAAACTTCTCTTCACCATACCGGTAAAAAATCCGAACTAAGTCAGCATATGGCCAAGTGTTAACAACTGTTTGCGCCGTTAACTCCTGACTCTGATCCATGCGCATATCAAGTGGCGCATCGTGTTGATACGAGAAGCCACGGGCGGCGTCGTCAAACTGTGGTGATGATACCCCCAAGTCATAAACGACCCCGTCAACTTGGTCAATGCCGCGGTCCGCTAATTCGTGCTTCAGATTAGCAAAATTACTTTTAACAAATGTCAGTTGGCCACTTTCTAAATAACTGGCCAAATTGGATTGATTATAGTCAATCGCCGTCTGGTCCTGATCAAAACTAAATAAGTGTCCGTTTGGTCCCAACTGTTTTAGGATTTCGCGGGAATGTCCCCCGCCACCTAACGTACAATCCACATAAATGCCTGCGGGATCAATATTTAACGCCGCAACCGCTTCATGTAGTAAGACGGTGGTATGTTCAAATTCTGCCACTGTTGCGCCCCCTTCCCATTAAATCCTTATGAATTAAAAATCAATCAAATTTTCAGCGAGATCATCAAAGTTCTCGGCGGTCTCCGTCTCAAAGGTTTGCCACTTAGTCGCACTCCAAATTTCAAAACGGTCCGATACCCCAACAATCACACATTGTTTTTCTAACTTAGCGTAGTTACGCAGGGATGCGGGAATCATAACCCGCCCCTGCTTATCAAGTTCACATTCAGCCGCCGCTGCGTAAAAGAACCGGACAAACGCCCGTGCGTCCTTTTTAGTAAGCGGCAAGTCATCTAGTTGCGCTTGCAGTGTGGCCCACCGCGCGGCTGGATAGCCAAAGATACAGCCGTCCATCCCCCGCGTGATCACAAAACTGTCGCCAAGTAACTCACGAAACTTGGCTGGGATGATCAACCGACCTTTCGTGTCCAAGGCGTGTTCAAATTCACCGAAAAACATCTTGGGCGCCACGGTCAGTCAACCCCTTTCATTAAACATAATTCAAGTCTACCACACCCCCCCACTTCCTACCACATCGTTTTATTACTTTTCCAAATTGTTAACAAAATGTCAAAAAATCCCCGCCTAACGTTGATTCGTTAGGTGGGGATTAGTGGGGGACTTTTTATCTCTTAGTCCGTTATTTAAATAATAAGTTAATTACTAAAGCAACTAAATAAACGACAATCGCTAATAGGTCGATTAGCCGCCAATAAAGTCTAAAAAAGCGCCGATAGATAATTTCACCCTGCTGAATCACTTCTAAGACGGTCAGCCCAATTCCTAAAACCATCATTGAGATCACTTCATACGGCACGATGGAGCTTTCCGTGGCCTGAAGCGTCAAAAAATGGGTGAATAAAATTAAAAACGGCGGCCAGAAATCAATTAACGTTAAACCATTGGGCCAAATTTTCCGGGTCAGCCGTCGCAATCCTAAAATGATGATTGAAACGAGCGCCAAAAAGATAATTTGCCCAAACCAAGTGGTCAATAACTCATTCATCGTAAATTCCTACTATGACAAATCCAAACAAGCGGCCTTACTTAAAACGGATTTGCACGTTTCCTTTCTTTAATTCTTCTAAGGGTTAAAAGGTCAATTTAACTAAAGGTTAAAATCTAAAGGTTAAAATCTAAAGATTGAAAGTGCTAAAACTAGTTCAATCGTTGCTATAGCACTACCTATCATTAGAAGGTTAGTATTTTCGGCGCTTCGCTGGCAGAATCAGTGAGCCATGGGGTCGGCTACAGACAAAGAACGGTCTTCCGCCTCGCTTGAAAGCCTCAAAGGACGAGTCTTTCAAGTCGCCCCGCACTGTAACCTGGCAAAAAACGCCAGCTAACAGTGCCGACACGGCCCGCTGGTTCTGCCGGCTACGCTAAGATTGTTTTAAAACAAACCGGTTAAGTTTGTCAGCAACCTTAACATAGCTGGAAGATGTCTATGATAAATGTAGCGTTAGTCGGATGCTCGAAGGTTGCCACTGATGGCATCGGTCGTGCTGGTGGTGTTGGTGCGGCGTTTTTTTGCTGGGCTTACACCACGGACGGTCCGGGACAATTGCGTTTTTTGCAAGTGTTCCGGGCGAGGGGCAAGACCGCTCCTCAGGCTTGACCCGGTCCCACGACCGCATGTCATCAGTGGCAACCGGAATAATTTACAAGTGGTTTGTTTTTATTGTCCTAGATACTGATACAGCAATGATTAACCCTTAAGTTTAGATTTCAACCTTTAACCACAATTCAATCTAACATAGCACACCAAGGCTACCCGACGGAGCGCTTAATTCAAAAATAACTATCACTGCTACTTTGACAATTAGTATCGGTCTAATTATAGAGATTATAGGCCTGCTTTTCAATCACTGTCGCCAGCCCTATAATGGGAAGTAAAGTTATCGGAGGTGGCACACGTGCTGCAATACTTTACTACCGGGCCTAACGGGTTGTTAACAACGGCTAATGACCCTAACCAGCCTTACTGGATCAACGTCGAACGCCCGACTATTAATGAAATCAATCAATTAACAAACACCTTTCATTTTCCTAAAGACTACTTAACAGCCGTCCTAGACGATGCGGAAGTCTCTCGGACGGAACAGTTGGACCAGGCGACCGCCACCCAACCCGTTTTAATCGTGATGCAGTACCCCAAGCTAACGACCATTGACCTCGGCTATTTAGAATACCAAGTCTATCCGTTTGCCTTGATTTTGACGGATCAAGTCGTCTTAACCATCAGTAATTACCCTGCCAGTTTCATTCAGGATTTCATTATGGACCCGACTTCATCCAAACTCAGTTTAGAGAATCACGAAGACTTCGTACTAGCCATCATGTGGTATATCGAGCACGCTTACGTCAGCGCTTTAAATTTGATTAATCAGCGAACTAACTTACTGGAACGCCATTTAAACCAAGCGACCCATAACGAAGAACTGTTTCGAATTATGGCTTACCAAAAGTCACTGATTCGCTTTGACGCGGCCCTCACACAAAACGGCCCCGTTTTAGCCGCGGTCGAAGCGTCCGCTACCCACTTTAACGCACCCCACCACGCGGCGTTTACAACCGACATCATGGTGGAAACAAAACAGGCGGTCGACATGACCCACACGAACAATCAGATCCTCCAACAGTACAGTCAGATGGTCAGTGCTGTCATTTCCAACAATTTAAACGACGTGATGAAGTTTTTAACTTCACTGACCATGATTCTAACCATCCCAACGATTATTGGCGGTATCTACGGGATGAACGTCAAACTACCGGGTGCCAGTGTCGTGCACGCGTTTACTTGGATCATGCTGGGCACCATTATTCTGTGTATTTTAGGAATCGAATATTTACGTAACCACGACTATTTTTAATAGTTATTTGAAAAATAGTCGATTACACGTTAAACTATGAAAGAATTACTTAAAAAGTGTGGTGCAAACGAAAACTATGAAGAAAAAGACAACCTTCCAAAAAATCACGATGGTCATTGTGTGGTTAATGATTATTTCTACCGTTGGGTCACTAGTTTTGAGCGCGTTATCTGGACTAGGACTTTTAAGTTTCAGCTAATCATACGACGAAATCAAAAAAAGCACGGTGCAGTTAATCCCAAAACGGGAGTTAATTGCACCGTGCATTTTTTATATTATTGCGGTTCGTTCGAATCATTCTCCGCATCATCAGCTGATTTTTGACGGTAGACTTTCCGTGGTTTACTGCCCTCGGATGGGCCCACAACGCCCCGCTCTTCCATTTCATCAACGATTCTAGCCGCCCGATTATACCCAATTCGGAACCGACGCTGCAACATCGACACACTGGCCGACTGCTGGTCAGTCACTAATTCAACGGCTTCCGCATAGTACTCATCTTCACCATCACGCGGATCATCGCCCGTTTCCGGTTCATCGTCTTTAACGAGCATGCTATCATCATACTCCGCTGACTGTTGATTCTTGATAAAGTTAACCACTTCTTCAACGTCATGGTCAGAAATATAAGCGCCTTGCACCCGCAACGGTTTATTCATCCCCATTGGCTGGTACAACATATCCCCGCGACCAAGTAGCTTTTCAGCCCCGTTACTATCAATGATTGTCCGCGAATCGGTCCCACTGGAAACGGCAAACGCCATTCGTGAAGGCACGTTGGCTTTGATCAAACCGGTAATAACGTCAACCGATGGCCGTTGCGTGGCTAAGATCATATGAATCCCGGCCGCCCGGGCCATTTGTCCCAGTCGGATGATGGCGTCTTCAACTTCACTGGACGTCACCATCATCAAGTCGGCTAATTCATCAACGACGACCACAATGTATGGCAATACCGGCCGATTTTGACCGTCCGCCGCATTTTGCTGGCGAATGTACTGGTTGTAACCTTGCATGTTACGTTGTTTGGAATCGGCGAATAACTCGTAGCGCCGTTCCATTTCGGCCACGACCTTATGCAAAGCCCGCGCCGCCTTTTTCGGTTCCGTCACAACTGGTGTCAGTAAATGAGGAATCCCGTTGTAGACACCAAGTTCCACTTTCTTTGGGTCAATCAGCATGAATTTAACCTGATTAGGTTTAGTATTCATCAATAACCCAGTGATCATCACGTTAATGGCCACTGACTTCCCACTCCCGGTAGACCCGGCAATCAGTAAATGGGGCATCTTAGATAGATCCGCCACCACTAAGTTCCCGGAAACGTCTCGTCCTAACGGCACGGCCAACGGTTTGGTTGGGTGCGCCGGTTGCGCTTCGACAATGTCTCTAAATGAAACGGTCGACACTTGCTTATTAGGCACTTCAATCCCAATCAAGGACTTCCCCGGAATTGGGGCTTCAATCCGTAGATCCTTAGCCGCTAACGCTAACGCCAAGTCGTCTGCTAAGTTGACCACCTTGCTGACTTTAACCCCCACTGCTGGGTGCAATTCATACTTTGTCACGGATGGTCCCAGGCTAACGTTCTTCACTTCGACCTGAACCCCAAAACTAGCCAAGGTCGTGGTCAGCTTTTCCGAATTGCTTTCGATCGTTGCATACTCCGCACTTTGATCCGTTTTAGGAATCTTAGTTAGTAAGTCTGAAGATGGCAAATCATAATTGGATTCGTCAGCGACTTCCGTTCCCATCAAACTCGCTTCATCAGCCGCTGAAGTCGGCGCGTTACTCGTCGGGGCTACCTCACGTTCACTGGCAACTGTAATTGCTGGTGCACTGCTCGTTGGGGCTGCTGATTCGACTGGTTTCGCCGCCTGACTCGCTTGCGGCGCAGCACTAGCCGGAGCCGGCGTTTTTTTAGGTTGATCTTCCTGATTAGCCCTAACTTGTTGATGCACCCGCCAGCGGGCAATCTGGACACGAATCTTTCGCGAAAGCCATTCAGCCCCCACCCGAATTTTTTGCCCAACGTTAATCAAAAATGTCCGCAACAATTGCATCGTTTCATGGAAAGGTAAGTTAAAAGCAATAAAGATTCCCGCAATAATTAAAATTAATGCGATTAACACCGTTCCAAAATTGGCTAATAGTGGATAAGTGACGCTGTAACCAGCTGCCCCGACTAAGCCACCACCAAGGTCACTGGACATCCCGCCCTTGGCAAAATCACTTTTCAGTAAACTTTTGGTTACGCCCCAAAAGGCAGTATGACGATTTAATCGGTTAAACGTCGGAATTTCTAGCAGTAACAGGTAACTAAAGAACACCAAGTTACCACCCGTCCACCACCGCCAAGTCAGCCGTGGCCAACGCCCAAAGATCATGAGGTAACCGGAAATTAGTAGCGTTAAAGCGGCTAAAAGCTGGTAGGCGTTTCCGGCAACCGCACGAAAACATTCCGCGAAGAAGTTCCCGACTAACCCGACTTGGAGAAAGGCTAATACTGTGACTAGGACCCCAATTAGACCAATCACGTTCCCAGTCATTTGTCGTTTGACCGCCGTGGTCGACTTTTTACGACTAGTTGGACGCCGTTTTTTTGTTGTTGACTGCTTGCGCGCCACGTTCGTTCATCCTTTCTTTTCATTACGTTTGTAACATTGCTTCTATTATACCAAACTTACGTTCGGAATGGCCGGTTCCGTCAAAAAACGCGCCCTAACTTCCGTAGTTAGCGCACGCGTTCAAACTTCAATTACTTTAGTTTGTCATTTTGATAGTGGTGCGACCGTTCCAAGCCCGGAAAGCTTTGTTGCCGTAGGGCTTCGTAAATTACAATTGCCGCTGAATTAGATAAATTCAACGCCCGAATATGTGAATCGTCTTGCGGAATCCGAATCGCTTTTTCCGGATATTTCCGCATGAATGGTTCTGGCAAACCGGTCGTTTCCTTCCCAAACAGGAAGTAGTGATCCTTGCTTGTGTCACTGTAATCGACGTCGCTATAATCATGGCTCGCAAACTTAGAAACTAGGTACAACTGATCTAAGTCCGGAATACTAGCTAAAAATTCTTGTAAGTCCGCGTGGTAAGTAATATCGACGCTATCCCAATAGTCCAGCCCGGCGCGCTTTAGATGCTTATCATCAATTTTAAAGCCCAGCGGTTCGATCAAATGTAAGGCCGTATCGGTCCCCGCACAAGTCCGCGCAATGTTACCAGTGTTAGCTGGCATGAGTGGTTCAAATAGTGCAATGTGATTTGTCAAAACGATCTTCCTTTTTATATAGTAATCTTACTTGTTATCATACCATGTTGCGCCCATTACCGCCTACCCTTTCAAATAAGTCTTATTGTTCGCGTTCCATTTACACTTTCCCTATACTGATCCATGAACAAAAAATAAGGAGCTGACTATTAATGAAAATTATGATTATTGGCGCAACCGGGATGGCTGGTTCTGCCGTTACGAGCGCCGCACTAGAACGAGACCACACCGTGATTGCCATCGGCCGTTCCGATGAAAAATTGGCAACTTTACCAACTAACCCAAACCTGACGACCCGGGCCATGGATGCCTTTCAATTGACAGTTTCCGATTTGCAAGCTGTCGACGTGGTTGTCGATGCCATGGCAAGCCGACCAGACCAGGCTTATTTACACGTTGACCTCGCCACCAAATTGGTCGCCCTAACGCGGAATCAAAGAAGCCCGCGCCTCGTCTTCATTCTCGGTGCTGGTAGTTTAACTACTGGCGACGACGCCCACTTATTCGTTAAAGACATCGAGAGTGATCCTGCCAACGCCCCGTTCGTGGCAATCCCTCAAAACCAGCTTGCCGAATTGACCTTTCTAAAAACGGTTACTAACGTGGACTGGGTCGGCATCTCACCCGCAGCTGATTTCCACGCGGGACCAGCCGTTCCAGCTATTTTAGGCACTAACCAACTATTGGTTAACGCGGCCGGCGTTTCCGCTACGAATAGCGGCACAATGGCAACAACCGTTTTAGATGAAATTGAACAACCAAAGCATCACCAGAGCCGCTTTACCGTTGCTAACAAGTAGGACTCATCGTTTTTTAAACCAGCCAATCACCTAATGGCTGGTTTTTTTGTGCCAATCTCCCTCACAACTTCACGCAACTCTCATTCATTTTTTACTAAAATATGCTAAGCTGATTGATTATAAAAGCGACACTAAACAAATGAAGGTAGGGATTAGATGCAAACCCGTCTATCAGGACGTAACTTAGGCTTTATCGGGACAATGTTATTTGGACTGTTCTTCGGTGCCGGTAACTTAATTTTCCCCATTTACTTAGGTCAGCAAGCTGGCCACCACGTTGGTAGTGCCATCATTGGCCTGCTTATCACCGGGATTGGTCTCCCACTCCTTGGCGTCATTGGCATGGGTTTAACGCGGAGTAGCGGTGTCTTCGACCTTGCTGCTAAGGTCAACCGGCCCTATGCTTACGGTTTTACCATCCTGCTGTACTTCACGCTGGGGCCCCTATTTGCGATGCCCCGCTTAGCTACCACGGCGTTTCAAATCGGGCTCGTCCCCTTCGTCGCACCGGGGCACCAAGCTAGCGTCCTGCTCGGATTTTCAGCGCTATTCTTCTTAGTCACCTGGTTATTAGCACTGAACCCAGGACGCATCATGACCTACGTTGGCAAATGGCTAACGCCGCTATTCTTGATTCTACTGGGCGCTTTAATGTTAGTCGCTCTAATCAAGCCACTGGGGAATTTTGACGTGGCGGCGCGTGGCGCCTACACAGCACAGCCGCTATTAGCCGGCTTTACCGAAGGCTACAATACCATGGACGCCTTAGCTTCCTTGGCCTTTGGAATCGTGGTGATTGATGCGATTAAAGACCTCGGCGTGACCGATCCCAGCCAGATTGCAACCGATACGATCAAAGCCGGCATCATCAGTATGACTTTGATGGGATTGATTTACGCGTTGCTGGCAATTATTGGGACGATGAGCTTAGGCCAGTTTGCACCGGCCGCTAACGGGGGAATTACGTTAGCCCAAATCGCCGCCCACTACTTCGGGCCACTCGGTAACGGACTACTAGCCTTGATTGTGATCATTGCCTGTTTAAAAACATCCATTGGTCTAACTAGCGCGTTTGGCGACACGCTCCACGGCATGTTTCCCAAACTGTCGTATCGTTGGTTGATTACGCTGGCCTGCGTGCTGCCCGCAATTCTCGCCAACGTCGGCTTAACGCAGTTGATCAAATACTCAACACCATTATTGATGTTTTTATACCCGCTAGCCATTGTCCTCATTTTGCTGGCAGTCGCCTCACCTTGGCTAGGCACGTCGCGCTGGCTGTTCGGCATGACCACCGCCTGGACATTGATTCCAGCCATCCTAGCCGGCGTCAACGCGTTACCTGCTAATCTGACTGCCCACGGTTGGGCGCAATTATTGATTCGCCTGAACAACTGGCTCCCACTTGCCGACTTAGGACTCGGCTGGGCCGTTCCCGCCTTGCTGGGACTCATTATCGGACTTATCGGTAGTCGTCGCCAACGGACTAACTGATCTCACACCTGCACGTCAAAAAGCCGTTCCAAAGTTTTGAACACAAAACTTTGGAACGGCTTTTTAGACAACAAAAAAACGTAGTATTTCGGTGTGGGCACGGCGAAACGCTACGTTAATGAAGTACAACTCGGCAGTCACCAACGAAATGAATCGATGTTAACTACCAAACGATTTCTCAAAGGTTATCTTAACACCCACAAAATAATGATGCAAGCTTCACCAATTAGTGTTTGCGTGTCATCAATAAGCTGACGTCCACGGTAATCGTTTTTAGCCCCTGCTCCCTTGCGGCTGCTAAACTAGCTTCGTCCGCGCCCCAATGTAACGGGGTCATGACAAGTAAGTCTTCAAAAGCGACCTGGCTTAAATCAAACTGGTAACGAATACGTTTCGTTTCAACATCCGGATAATGTTGCTTAAACAAGTCTAGCACCCGCTGGTTATCGTACTGGTATTGCCGATCAGTCGTCTTAAACAACAGGTGCCGTAATTCTACTAAGTACTCAGGATTAGGCACGATCTTCAGTAGTTGACCACCGGGGCTGAGCACCCGTTCAAATTCCGCATACGCCGACGGGGAAAAGACATCCATGATTGCCGTAAAGGCACCATCGGTAAACGGCAACTGCGCTAAGTCGGCCACACAGTAGTACGCTGGCGTTTCCAGCTGAGTGGCTAAGTTAACACCGTCCTTACTAATATCAAAACCGATCCCAACGTCTTTTTGGTTGGCGTGGCGAACCAGTAAATCTGCTAAGGGCGTTCCTTCACCACTCCCAATATCTAAAATCCGTTGCGGTGTTGCGGGCAACGCTTCGTTGATGGCAGCCACGATTGGGCCAAAGAACCCAGCCTGTAAGACCCGTCGCCGAGCCGCTAACATGTCCGCGTTATATTCACTTTGAACTTGATGCGTTAAAAAGTACAAGGTCCCCTTTTTAGAAAAATCGACCTGATGCCCATTAGGACACCACAATGTGTGATCCTTAATTTCCGTATAGGCCTGATCACAGACTAAGCAGCGAAAGCGGTCCAAGTTAGCTTGCACAAACTGCATCCCGCGTTCTATTTTCTTCACGTTATCCACCCTACCTCGGTTAATTTTCTTAATGATACCATACCCCTTCAAGCAAGATAGTAGCAATTACGATTTACCCATGGTATTCTAGTTGACGTTCTAAAAAAACGACTTAAGTTGTCCAAATGAATTTGTGACCGGATTGCACACACCAATCATAAAGGAGCATGATTCAAATGGCTAAAAAATCAAAAATTGCCAAAGAGAAAAAGATTGAAGCAACCGTTGCCCGTTACGCGACTAAGCGTGCCGAATTGAAGGCTGCGGGAGACTATGCGGGCTTGGCAGAATTGCCACGCAACGCTTCCCCCGTTCGGATTCATCGACGCGACACGTTAGACGGACGACCACACGCTTACTTGCGCAAGTTCGGGATGTCCCGGCTTAACTTCCGGCGTCTCGCACACGCGGGTCAAATCCCTGGTGTCAAAAAAGCCAGTTGGTAATTTTTACCCTGAACTAGTTTGAACATCAACTAAAATAAACGGCAGTGACAAGACCCCCATTGGGGATTTGGTTACTGCCGTTTTTTTGACGGCCGATTTTCCCGCGATGCCTATCAGTGTTGACTCGCTAAGAAAACCAACACCCCCATTTTCACGACCTCATCACGTGTCGTTGATGCTATAATAACGATAATATGAGGTTTGATTGACGGAGTCCTAAGACATGACTTAAATGACCTGACAATTAGACCACCAATGAAAGTCGAAGGTGTTGTAAGATGGATAATGCTGCTGCAATGGAATTAATGATTAAGTTAGCGGATGTGCATCCCGCGGTTTATCGGAAGTTAGTTGTGCCGTTGTCGATTCGCTATGATCAATTACATGTCTTGATTCAACTCGCATTTGGCTGGGATAATTCCCACTTGTACAGCTTCCAACCCCAGGGGCAACCCCGTCAATACGTCCCGACGTTAACGGGAATGGGCTTTGATGATGATGAGCTTCTAACTACTCAATCCTACGTCTACCCGGATTTATTACAGGCCGATGTCGTTTATACGTATGATTTTGGCGCCACGTGGGACCATTTGATTTCGTTGAACAAAATCATCACGTTCGCGGATTTACCAGGGATTGCGGTGCCTAGTTGCATCACTTATCGGGGCAATAACGTTCCTGAAGACGCCACTTATGATGAAGTGGCCGGTAAAATATTACCAGAACCTGAAAAGTTCGACAAAGCGGCCCTGAACAAGCGGTTATGGCTGTGGTCCCGTGCCGGCGAACAGATGGTGCATACCGAGAACCTTGGCCTAGCACCAATTAGTGAATTAAACGAAGATTTTTAACGTTGATAAGGGTACGACAAAGGGCGGTCAGTGTGCGAGCATTAACGTGAAATTGGCGATTATTCCTGGGCTTGGAATGGTCGCCGATTTCACGTTAAGCGGAACAAACTGCCCTTTGTCACACGTTTCGACCATAAAAATAGGAAAGGCCATTCAGAAAATTTCTGGATGGCTTTTTGAATTTTACCCAGACCCTTTTATCATCCATTATTCCGGCATAAATACCCCACCCGTTGCATAACAAAAGCCGACTGATTAAAAAATCCAATCAGTCGGCCTCTAAAATAATTTATTTCAAATTCACTCTTTGGGTTTGTCCGTCGCGTATAACGGCGAATTTTGCCGGTACCAGCCAAATAAATGGGTCCATAGTACCTTGATGATGGCATATCCCGGAATCCCAAAGATAACCCCCATCAAGCCAAAGATTTTCCCGGCGGCTAGTAAGACAATCAGGATCGTGACGGGATGAATGGCGAGGCTGCTTCCCAAAACTAACGGGGAAATAATCCGCCCTTCAATCGTCTGTTCAATGACAAACACGATCAAAACTTGTACTAGCATCCACGGCGACGTCACTAAGGCGATGACCACGGATGGGACCATGGCCAGAAAAGACCCTAAGTATGGAATCAAGTTCAAAATACCCGCAGCGATTCCGAGCGTCAGTGCAAACTTTAGACCAATAATGCTGTACCCGATTGCGAACATGATGGCCACGAAGAACGCGACCGTCAATTGCCCTCTAATATAGTTACTAACTTGGCTATTGATTTCATTCAACATGGTTAAGAAACTGCTTCTGGCTTTCGTTGGCACAAATTTCGCTAAATACGCTGGTAACTGGTGCCCATCCCGCAAGAGGTAAAACAAGATAAACGGTGCCGTAATCAACCCGATAATCACGGTGACCACCGTACTAAAGACACTCGTTAAAGACGAGACGGTGCCCGTCAGATATTTTGAAAAGCGGCCGCTAAGTAATTTGCTAGCATCCGTATTAAATTGATCGATTTGATCGCGCAATCCACTCAGTTGCGGATCATTGATCCACTTGTTCGTCTCTTTAACGGCGTTTTGCCAATAAGTCGGCCAATCATTAATAATCGTCAGCGTCTGCGTCCGAATCGTCGGAATAATGGCGATGAGCCCTAATACGATCACCACGATAATAATGACAAACAACCCGATAATCGTCCAAACCCGGCGAACGTGATACTTTTGTTCTAACCGGTCAACTAACGGATTCATCAAATAGTACAAGACCCCCGCTAAAATCACAGGAAATCCAACGATACTAAAGAGTTGCCGGATTGGGGTCCACACCCAGTCAACTTGTTGACCTAAAAACAAGATGGCTAAGATCAATAATATTATTAACAAGCCACGGATCACCCGTTGGCTACCACGACGGGACTTGGTCACGTTTGGTTTCAATCAATCACACCCCTAAGGCAAATATGTTATCACACTACCAACGTGAATCTCTGGCAACGTGGTGGGCGTCAAGTAGATCCCATTTTCCATCGGTTTTTGAGGAACCGCACTAAAATACAAGGTGGCGTGCCCGATTGACGTCAAGTTAGCCGCCACTAAGCCCCCTGCAAAAGCAACCGTGTACGTTTGATCATCAATTTTGATTTGGCTGCCTTCTTCTAAAGATAACGCGTGCATTGGGGCATCAAACTTTTGAAGGACCGCGATTTGTTGAATTGATTCCGTTGCGGTCTCGTCAAAGAAAACTAAAATTGGTTCCTTCGGGTCGATGGCGTTTGCACCGATCGCCGAAATAGTTGCCGTTATTGCCATAATGTCGGACTCCCATTCTTTTCTGATTTGCTCTAATTGTAGCATAGCCCCAAAGTTTCATGCCAATTTGTCATCGCTTACACTTCGAAGAATTATGCTATACTGAATTTATTACTCAAGGAGGCTTTTTGACATGCAAGAACGCGTTTTATTTGGAACTTATACAAAAAAAACTAGTCAGGGAATCTATCAAGGGACCCTGGACACGACGGCGAAAACCCTCACGAATGACGGATTATTAGCAGCCACTCAAAATCCAACCTACTTGGCCCTTTCCGCCAAGGATCGGCTTTACAGTGTTGACAAAGAAGATAACGATGGTGGGATTGCAGCTTGGCAACTCACCGGCAAAACAGCGAATAAACTCAACGAAGTGATCGCCCCCGGTACCCCACCCGCATACGTGGCTGTCGACGAAGCACGGCAACTCGTTTACAGTGCTAATTACCATAAGGGAACGGCAGAAGTACTGAAGATTGCGGCTGACGGTGCGTTGGAACTCGTTGACCAAGTGCAACACAGCGGTAGCGGTCCCCGCCCAGAACAAACCGAATCACACATCCACTACACGGACTTAACGCCAGATAACCGGTTAGCCGTTGTTGATCTAGGGGCTGACAAAGTTTACGTCTACAACGTCAGCGATGCCGGCAAACTCAGCCAGCAATCTGTCTTGACCATGGAAGCCGGCTTCGGTCCTCGGCACCTCGTTTTCTCACCAGACGGGCAGTTTGCTTTTCTAGCTGGTGAACTTTCCAGCCAAATTGCGAGTCTCCGTTATAACGCAGCCGACGGGAGTTTCGAACAACTAGGTATCGTTAAGACCATTCCAGCGGACTACACGGATCATAACGGGGCCGCTGCCATTCGGTTGAGCCGTGACGGCAAGTTCCTGTACGTTTCTAATCGCGGTTATAACAGTATCGCCGTATTTGCCGTTGCAGCCGATGGTAGCCTGACCTTAATCCAACAAATCAGTACTGAAGGTGACTTCCCCCGCGATTTCGATTTAGATCCAACCGAAGAATTCGTCGTGGTAGTCAACCAAAACACCGACAACGCAACGTTGTACTCACGGGATGTTACTAGTGGTAAACTGAGTCTAGTACAAAAAGACATTCTCGTCCCTGAAGGCGTCTGTGTCCGATTCTAAAACGTAAAGGATGAATGGCATGTTATTAAAAGAAGTAGCCCTTGAAAACTTCACCAATATTCCGGCAGCAATCGCAGCCGGCGCTAACCGGATCGAATTAAATGATAATTTAGCCGTCGGTGGGACAACCGTTAGTCGCGGTGTCATGGCAGAAGCGGCCAAGTATACCCAGGAACACGGCGTAACCTTGGTAACCATGATTCGCCCCCGCGGTGGTGACTTTGTTTATAACGATACCGAATTAAAAATCATGGAAGCCGACCTATTGCAGGCACAATCCTTAGGGGTTGACGGCGTTGCACTAGGCGCCCTCACCAAAGATGGCCAGCTCGATACTGAAGCCATGGCACTGCTCGTTGGTGCCGCTGGCGGGATGAGTGTCACCTTCCACATGGCCTTTGATGCTTTAGCACCCGACCAACAAGCCCCCGCAATGGATTGGCTGGTTGACCACGACGTTGATCGTATTTTGACTCATGGTGGTCCCCTGACCAAACCAATCATGGACTGCTTACCACAATTAAAAGCAACGCTTGATTTAGCGGATCAACGCATTCAAATTTTGCCTGGTGGTGGCGTCACGGCGGATAACGTCGATCGCATCGTAACTGCGCTCAACGTGCCACAAGCACACGGTACCAAGATCATTAAGTATTAAACGCAACTAAAAAGCGGTCATTCAGAGTTTTTCGATAACTCTGAATGACCGCTTTTTTAGTCACATTCTATTAGGATTCAATATTAACTTTAAAAACCGCGAGATCAACGCCCAAGCTAATAAAAGTTAACCATTGAGCTAGCCCGGTTAAAGCCACGTTTATCATAGACAACTTCCTGTTATGTTGAGGTTGCTATCAAACTTGACCAATTTATTCAAAAAATCTTAGCGTAGCCGGCAGAACCCGTGGGCCGGCGAAGCGCCGTAAAATACTAATCTTCTACCGTGTAATCAACCGTGCTAAATCAGCCGGTAACGGCGCAAAGGTCGTCAAGGTCTGATCGATAAACGGGTCATCGAACTGGAGTTGCATACAGTGCAACGCTTGCCGGTCAATTGCAGGATCACTCGGACCACCGTATAGCTGATCCCCGATGAGCGGGTGGCCTGCCGCGGCAAAGTGCACCCGAATTTGATGCGTCCGGCCCGTATGTAACCTGACCCGGACCACGGTTTTATCGACCAGCCGTTTTACTACCCAGTACTCGGTCAATGATGGTTTGCCATCCGGCGTCACGGTCCGTTTAATAAATGAGTCCGCGGCACGCCCGATTGGTTGGTCAAGCCACCCGTGATCCGCTTCTAAGGTCCCGCTCACGACGGCTAAATACATTTTGCGCATCGCGTGCGCTTTTAATTGATGATCAATGATTGAATGTGCAAAGTGGTGCTTCGCAAACAACACAATGCCACTGGTGTCCCGGTCTAACCGGGTCGTGATGTGCACAACCTCGTTATCGTAACCCTGCTCACGGTAATAGCCCTTGACCCGGTTGGCTAAGGTATTATCGGGGAGCGCGTGGGCTGGCACCGATGCCACCCCCGCAGGCTTATTGATAATCAAGAAATCCCGGTCTTCATACAAGATATTGATGGGCAGATTGGACACACCTAAATGGTCGTTTCCAATTTCTGCCGGTGTTTCCATCGTGACTTGTTCCCCACCATGTAACATGTGGATGGCCAAAACGGGCAACCCATCGACCAGAATCGCACCCCCGTGAAACTTGACCTTTTTCAGCAAACTCCGGGTTACACCGTGCTCGCTTAATAAGGTCTTGACCTTCATCGGCGTGGTACTGGTATTCATCCAAGTGAACTTCATTCGTCCAACCCGATGAAGGACGTTCCAACCCGTTTCCAGAACCGATTATGCCGGTGCTGTGCAAAGGCAATCCGCCGATTAGCAATTGAATAACAAATCTTTTCAATTGGACGCGGTTGCGTATCCGTTTGGTCAGCCGTGAAAATAAAGTGCGATTGCGACTGCTGTTGTGGCTTGATCGTGATGGTTTCATACGGCGCAACGATAACCGGGGAGCCCAGTGTCCGGAACACCCGGTTATTAATCGACGCAATTTCCGCCATCTGTAACGCATCCAGGCGCGGATGGATCACAGCCCCACCAACTGACTTGTTGTAGGCCGTCGAGCCAGTCGGCGTTGAGATGCATAGCCCATCCCCACGGAAACGTTCAAACAACTCGTCTTGAATGTAAACGTCGGCCACCATGGTACTACCGAGTTTTTTTAAAGTCGATTCATTCAGGGCTAAATAAGTATCCGTCTCGTCAGTATCCGCGTAAGTGATCTTAACTGACAACAACGGGTACGTGACGCTTTGACCGTTATCCTGCTTGAGCCCTTCGACCAACTGACCGATTTCATAGTCACGCCAGTCCGTGTAGAAGCCTAAATGCCCCGTATGGACACCGACAAACCGGACCTGATCAACCATGTGACTGTAATGGTGAAAGGCGGACAACAGGGTACCATCCCCACCAACGGATAAGACGATGTCTGGATGCGCATCATCAATATCAAAACCCGCCGCGACTAATTCTTGATGTAATTCAGCGGCGACCTTTTTAGTTTTCGGGTTTGAATTGGCAAAAATCGTTACTTTCATTGATTGTTATCTTCCTTTGTTGACGTGGGGTTCTCGTTTTGAGCGCCCTTACCATACGAGAACAGGCTTTGGGCTTCTTGGATTTCTTCACGAATTTCAGACATTTCCTTATCCAAACTAAAAGCCGCTTCGGCAGCACGTTGCAACCGCTGACTCAAGTTTTCAGGGAAATCACCTTGATATTTATAATTTAATGAATGTTCAATGGTCGCCCAGAAATTCATGGCAAGTGTCCGCACTTGAATTTCGGCTAAGATTTTCTTTTCCCCACCGACCATTTGGACCGGATACTCGATCACAATGTGGTACGAACGGTAGCCAGATGGCTTCTCATTGCTAATATAATCCCGTTCTTCCAGAATCGTCATGTCAGTGCGCTTACGTAATAGGTCCACAACTTGATAAATATCCTCGACAAACTGGCACATGATTCTAAGTCCCGCAATGTCTTGCATATCTTGCTCTAAGCGATCTTCTTGGACCTTGCGCCGAACCATTTTTTCTTTAATGCTATCGACCGGTTTCACCCGTCCGGTCACAAATTCAATGGGTTCGTGCTGATTTAAATCGCGAAATTGTTTGCGCATTCCCCGCAACTTGACTTTAAGCTCGTCAACGGCTTGTTGATAAGGTAATAAAAAATGGTTCCAATCTTCCATCGGAGCACCTCCGTTTCAATCCATACCTTTAAAATTTTAACATAATTCATCAGAATAAAAAACGAACGTTACTCAGTTTAACAATTAACATTAACAACCGGCCCAAGCGCCGGTTTAGAAACAGATTACTTTACGAATACTGTAAATCGGTGCATGATGATGCTCGAAGGTTTAATCAAAGGAACGATTAATCCATGGTGAGAATTAACAAAGTTATGAAATTAAAAACTTGCAAATACCTAGGGTGTTTTGGTATTCTGCACTATGATGCGAATAGAGAAAGTGGAGGAATTATGACGTGTTAGAAGTGTATTTATTTGTGAATCCATTGGCAACCCAATGTGTTCAAGATGAACACAACGTATTACGGTTAGCCAACGATTCGGATAAACAAATTCAATTTCAATTCGTACCGTTGTTAAATATCAACGTTGTTCAACGGGCGTTGAAGTCACAAGGGATTAAGGCTTCAGACTGGCAGGCGCAAAACCGGCAGTCTCAGACCCTGTATCGAGTTATTTTAGACTATAAAGCAGCACTTTTCCAAGGCAAAAAACGTGGTCGTAATTTCTTAATTGCGTTACAATCTGCAATGTTAAAGACCAAGCAACACTACTCAGAAACGCTCGTTAAACAGGTGGCGCGTGATTGTAAAATTGATCTTGATATGTTTATGGAAGATCGTAATGGTCACCTTGCTAAACAAGCCTTTCAAGCTGATCAACGCTTAGCCTCAGAAATGAACATTACTGAAGCCTCTTCGGCCGTCGTTTTTGATTGTGACCAATATGACTATGGTGTTTTATTGGAACACTTCAACTACGACACCCTCTTTGACCTCGTCAATGGACACCTTGATCCATTCCACGATAATTTAACCCAACGTACAACCAACTGTGCTAGTGGTAATAACGCACAGCTACACGTTTTATAAATGAGTAATTGCAATTATTCTGTTAAAGAAAAGACCCCGACGAACTTAATCGTCAGGGCCTTTTCTTATGCCTGTTCAAATTTAGAGGTTATTTTGTCACTAACTGTTCAAACTCATCCAACCGTTCTTCAAACACCTTGAAAGCGTCATCCAAGTACGTTGGTTTCGTCATATCAACACCAGCAGTGTGCATCACATCGATTGGGAACGCTGATGACCCCGCTTTTAAGTAGCCTAGGTAATCCTTGACCGCATCCGGTTGATTGGTCGTCATTCGTTCAGCGAGCGTCGATGCCGCTGCAAATCCCGTCGCATACTGGTACACGTAGTAATTGTAATAGAAATGCGGGATCCGTGACCATTCGTCCGCAATCTGAGGATCACTGACAACCGCATCACCATAATAACGTTGATTGAGTTGCAAATAATACTTAGATAACCGGTCAGCAGTTAAGGCTTGCCCGGCAGCGTCTTGTTCGTGTAACCACTGTTCAAATTCCGCGAACTGGGTCTGACGGAAAACGGTCCCTTTAAACCCATCTAGGTAGTAATTCAAGACGTAAGCCCGCATTTGCGGATCCGTTTCGTGCGCCAAGAAATAGTTCGTTAAGAGGTTTTCATTGGTCGTCGAGGCAATTTCCGCGACAAAGATCGAATAGTCACCGTATTGGTAGGGCTGGTTATGCGTTGTCAGGTACGAATGCATGCTGTGTCCCATTTCGTGGACCAGCGTGTATAAGTTATCAATATTATCCTGCCAATTGAGTAAAATATATGGTGCCGTATCGTACATCCCGGACGAGTAAGCGCCACTGCGTTTACCCTGGTTTTCAACGACGTCGATCCAGCGTGAATTAAACGCCGTTTTAACGTGCTTTAAGTAATCCGGGCCCAGAACCTTTAAAGCTTGTAACGCCGTCCCCTGAGCACGCTCATAAGTGTAATTAACGGCGGGCTTCTTCGTCAGTGGCGTATACAGATCATACATATGCAGTTCATCAACACCTAGGATCTTCTTCCGCAGTGCAACGTAACGGTGAAGTAAATCCAAGTGGTTATCAACCGAACTAACTAATGAATCGTAGACCGACGTTGGAATTTGGTTGGCGGCTAACGCTGCGGTCCGTGCATCGGGATAATGGTGCGCCTGTGCAACAAAGTTATGCACTTTGACCTGACTAGCCAAGGTTGATGCTAAAGTTCGGCGAAACTGGCCATAAACTTTATACAAAGCTTCAAACGCTTGCCGACGAACAGCGGGTTGCACTGATTCCAGCAAGACACCGTAAAGCCCCTGTGAAAGTTTGACTGGGTTACCAGCTTCATCCTGAACCGTTGGAAAGTCAAAGTCGGCGTTGTTTAAAACCCCAAACGTCTTAGCGGACGCATCAAAAATATCACCTGCACCTGCTAATAAGGATTCTTCGGATTCGGATAAGACGTGCCCCTTTTGAAGACGCACTGTATCTAATAAATGCCGATAATCGCGGAGTGCGACGTTTTCATCTAAAAATTGGTCCAATTGTGCTGGGCTTAAGGTCAGTAGCGCTGGCTCAAACCAAGCGGTGGCAGCCGAAACTTTCGCAGTTAGGCTACCTGCCTGATCATCCAAAGCCGCGTTAGTACTATTACCCGTATCTTGGTCACTCTTAAGACTAGCGTAAACGGCAACTTTTTCTAAGCGGCGGTAAAGTCCTAGGACACCTTGAATACCGGCTAGAACAGTATCCGCACTATCGGTAAAGTGTGCTTTTAACGCCGTGACGGCTGGCAGAGCAGCCTTAACTTGCTCAACATCTTCACGGTATGCCGTTTGATCAGCGTAAATCTTAGTGAGGTCCCACGTCAATGGTTCGGGCACGGCTGCGCGTGTCGGGAGTTGTTTTGTTGCTACCATATAGTTCCCTCCAATTAAATTAATCTAAACCAAGGTTAACACACTATTCCCTCACGCTTCGCCGAATTGTCCGATTTTACCGGTTTTTCCACTGTAACTGTGATAAATTCAATCGCCATCCCGTGGCCGTCGCCACTAAAACTTGTTGTGCTGTCAATTCATTAATCACACCCGTAATTAAAGCCGTGTTTACCGTTCCCCGGTGCCGAATGCACGCGTTGCGGGCCAGCAATGGTTGTAGCGTTTGCCAGCAAAGGTCACGCAACTGAACATCATCCACCCACTCGGACTGGGCGCGCAAAGCGATAAATAAGTGTAAATACCAAACTAAGTACGGTACTGAAAGCAACGGTGGTTTAGCCACCATAGGGATCACCCAATCCGGGAGTTGTTGTAAAGTGCCACCGTGCTGATAACAAAAATTTTGCAGGTCTCGCTGATAGCCCTGTTGGCGTAGCCGCCCCAGTAATAAACTGCGCTGGTAGTGTTTAAAATGGGACGCGATGTTTGACGCGGATTGTAACGGTGGCCGCATCATTAGGACTTGATTCACAGTCAACCGAGCAGGATCAAGCCGTAGCACCTGGTGCATCAGTGGCTCACAGTCAAGGCTCATTAAGTGATAATTTAGGCTACCCGTGTTCGTTTGAACATCCCACAGTAAAATAAAGCAGCCCCAATTCGCGCTGTTTTGTAAAAATTTCAGGGCTTTGCCATGTGTCCGCACGCCCTTGTGGTACGGCTGGCCAAGCAACCACAATACCCGGTACCCGTGCTGACGGTAGCCCGCCGTTCGTTCCCATAACCGTTGATTGGAAAGGGGCGAACATTGAAATTCAATCGCAAGCGGGGCTTGGTGAGGCGCTTGGGCCAAGATGTCCGGGCGCTGATGTAAATGGGTTAACGGGGCCTCTAGTTGAACCTGATAGCCGCTTTTCTTAAACCAAGTCGCCAATTGTTGTTTGCCCAGGAGGTGTTCTGCCGTCTCGCCTTCTGAAAACGTCGTACACGTTTGACCGGGACAGTGGGCAAAGTGCGCGATGGTCACGGTCCCCCGTTTTAACGTCACCGGGGCCATACAACCCGGACAAAAATAATCAGTTTGCCGTTTGGCCTGCAACGCATTGATTAAATGCTCACTTTGATCCACCGCTATCAACATGTGATCTCCACTCCCCTCACTCTCTAATTACGATAAAGGTCATTGAAGACATCAAAAAGTCTGGGGCGATACTAAAAAAGTCATTCAGAAATTTCTGAATGACTTTTTCTATTGTTATGGCCGAAACGTGGGCCAAAAGGCAGTTTGCTGTGCTTAACCCGAAACCAGCGACCATTCCAGGCCCGGGAATAATCGCTTATTTCACGTTAATGCTCACAAACTAATCGCCTTTTGTCCCACTCTCAAAAAAACCGCAATCAACATGATTGCGGTTCATAGAACTTATTTAAAGTAATGACGCATTGTCTCTAACGCCGCGTTTGACATGACTTTTTCGCCATGTTCTAACAAGACATCGGCAGTCACCTTCGATAAGTTAGCATATTCAAGAGCGACGGATACGTCGTCTTTGATTGTGCCCGTCGAAGATTGATCCACGAAGAATACTAACTCCATATAATACTTGTCGCGATACTTAAACAAGTTCGAAGCTAGCCCCTCCGGACGAAACATTTGTGCTAAAGAGATGACATCTTCAAAACTGTCGAATTGTAAGACGTATTCCTTAGTTGGTGTATCTGGATCATCGATATATGGATCTAAATCATTGGTGTCCTTAGTCGGATTGCTTTGAACACCCTGTGTCTGATCGTTATTATCTGTATCAGTTTGCATCAGTTTGCGTTTCAAATAATCTGAAACATCATCCTGAGTGGTTTCTTCATCCGATTGGTTTGGTGACTGAGTCGCCTTTGCAATCGTATCCTGCAAGTTTTCACTATTTTTACTAATAAATAACTCTAACCCATTTCGATTCGGTAATACTTGGAAAGTTACGGCATCATTATCTTGAAATTGATGATCAACATCAACTTCCTCAAGAATGCTATAAAAGAAACTTTCAATTTGCTTATGATTCCCTAGTAAATCCAACACGCGAATACCGCGTTCATTGAGATCATCGTTGCCGATTAAGACGCGAATCGTGTCTTCATTGATTCGTTCCATCTCCATTGCAGATCCACCCCTTTCTAAGTGTCAAGGGCCATAATCACTATCACAATTCTAACTTATTTCAGCGCATTGTAAAGTAATCTATCTGAAAATAAAAAAATTGGCTAATTAGTGAACCTAATTAGCCAATTTCCACACTTAGCTGTTAGCCAATTGTTGCGCACGCAACAGTTCGAGTGTCCGAATCTTACGTGGTAAGAACCGGCGAATCTCATCTTCGTTATAGCCAACTTGGAGCCGCTTTTCGTCTATCATGATTGGTCGCCGCAATAAACTAGGATCACGACTGATCAAATCATACAATTGCGTCAATGATAAATCATCGATATCAACATCTAGCTGTTGAAAGGCCTTGGAACGGGTCGAAATAATCTCTTCCGTGCCAGTTTCGGTTAATTGTAGAATACTTTTGATTTCGTTAATGGAAAGTGGTTCGATGAACAAATTACGTTCGCGGAAATTAATGTCGTGGGTTTGTAACCAAACCTTGGCTTTGCGACATGAGGTACAACTTGGTGCGGTATATAAAATAACCATACGGGTTCCTCCTTGAGCATCGTCAGCACAACTATCTTTATAACAATATTTATTATACGCTGTTAAGATTTGGTTGTGAATAGATTTTATAAAATTGATTAATAAAATCCGTCGTAATAATTAAACACTATTCTATTATCTGTTCGATAACATTTAATTTAGTCCCGATTTTAACCAGACCTGTAATTAATTAGATTGTGAGCAATACTATTTTTGCTTATTATTACTATAAACATAATTGAAAATAACGAGACTAAAAAAGACCAGTTTTTCAAAACTGGCCTTATCGCATTAACCTAAATCTAATTGTAAGTATTTCTGAGCAACAATGACTTGAACGCCATCTCCAGCTGCCGCCTGGGCTTCATCTCGTAACTGGTCAAACGGAACATCTTGTGGCAAATGGGTCAGCAATAGTCGTTTAGCGTGAGCTGCTTTGGCAATCGCACCTGATTGGGTAGAAGTCATGTGCCACATTTTACCAGTCTTATCAGCGCCAAAATTGGTATCAGTCATCAGTAATTGGGCCCCCTGTGCAAAGTCAGCGAGCCGTGGGATATAAGCAGTATCAGCCGAAAAAGTTAGTTGCTCACCGGTCGCACGTTCGACGATCTTAACGGCGTAGGCTGGTACTGGGTGTTTAGTTGGCATAAAAGTCACGTCAAACGGCCCGATTGGATTGACAACGGCTGGGTCGTAAGCACGGCCAACCGTAGCCCCGGCCCAGGTCAATGCCCCAAAGTTCAGGGGGTCCGCTGTATGGCCATAAATTGGCAATTCTGGCGTTTTACGGTCGCCCTGACGTAGTTGCCAGTAATACTGTAAAACACCGACGTCTGCGGTGTGGTCGTGGTGATAATGAGAGAGTAGGACCGCATCTAGCTGCAATGGATCTAAAATCTCTTCCAAGGCATTTAACGCCCCCGAACCACAATCGAGCAAGAGATGGTAATCGCCCGCGGTGACCAGGTAGGAACTCGTCCCCACCCCATCATACGGATAACCGCCATAATAACCTAAGACTGTTAATTTCACTAAAACCATTCCCTTCATGTCATGATAAATTTTAAAACGAGTTATTACTTCTATTCTAACTTAGGACTCAAGAAAAATGAAACCGTTACCCGAACATATTTTCAATTGGTCTTAAAAACACGTATAATATAAGTGTAATAATTAAGGAGTGATATTTGATGAGTGGAAAAATTTCAGCAACATTTGGGACGCGCAAGATTTTGACCATGATCCAACAGCAACATGCCGATCGTGACTTACTCTTAATGCAAGCCAACGCCACTGAAGATCGCTATATGCTGCTTGACTTGAGTGGTGAACCTACCGTATTTTCAAGTCCGGTAACTTATGACGTATTACTTTCTAAAGGGTCCGCTGACTGGCATGGAATGACAAGCTTCATCTTTGTTGATTTACCAATTGAAGAACAGAAAGTATTTACTTCCAAGTTCAGCGGTTTCCGCCACGACTATGAACGTCCAGATGGGCTGAAACATTTCATGATTTTACGGGAGGCTAAAAATGACGCTGCGTTTGTCATCGTCACTAATTGGCACCGTGATTCTGAATACGCCGTCTGGTTGCGTAGTGAGTCATTCAAACCGTTTGCGAAGTACATCACTTCCGACTATGATTATCACGAAAGTCGCTACATCTTCGTACGGTCACTTAAATCATAATTAACCAACCAAAAAAGTTGTTAGTCTCAAAGCTAACAACTTTTTTATTAGCTAAATGTTTTTCCAAAAGATTGAAAGAAAAATGTAGATCCGAGCGTTATTTTAGTCCACACAAGCTGGTGAAAGTCAGCCTATCCCCTTTTGTTGTCGCTGGGTACCCATGCAGACATGGTGTAGACTGGGACAAACAATGTAACCTGTCCGTGGCCTAAGTAAGACCAATGTTACCAGCGAACCACCCCTGAGGTTCCAAACCGTAGTATTGCCAGAACCGTCCCATTTACTTGGATTGGTACTATCAATATCAGGATAAATAGTATTTGAGTCTTCCATTTGAAGAGTATCTTCGGTAGAATGGTTTTGGGACATCTTTTCTCACTTGCCTTTACTTTTACTTTGGTCGGTACGGTGGTGCATTGAGGAGATTTGTCCTTTTTATTTTGCACAAAAATTGGGTATTGATGAAAATCCATCAATACCCAATTTAGATTTCTCAACTGTTATCGCCAAAGTCCCTCTTAACCAAGCACGTTCCTGCCGGTCAAAATATTTGTGATTAGACAAAAAAAGACATTCCTTAGAATGTCTTTCAAATGACGGTCCGTACGAGACTCGAACTCGTGATCTCCTGCGTGACAGGCAGGCGTCCTAAACCAACTAGACCAACGGACCAATATTGCGGGAGCAGGGTTTGAACCTACGACCTTCGGGTTATGAGCCCGACGAGCTACCAGACTGCTCCATCCCGCGATAATATAATGACCCCTACGGGATTCGAACCCATGTTACTGCCGTGAAAGGGCAGTGTCTTAAACCACTTGACCAAGGGGTCATATTTATAAATAAAACAACGGAGAAGGAGGGATTCGAACCCTCGCACCGCTTGCGCGATCTACACCCTTAGCAGGGGCGCCTCTTCAGCCACTTGAGTACTTCTCCAAAATGGGCCTAAATGGACTTGAACCATCGACCTCACGCTTATCAGGCGTGCGCTCTAAACCAGCTGAGCTATAGGCCCAAAAAGCGGGTAACGAGAATCGGACTCGCGACAACAGCTTGGAAGGCTGTGGTTT
This sequence comes from Lactiplantibacillus paraxiangfangensis, assembly GCF_036246185.1. Classification (NCBI taxonomy): domain Bacteria; kingdom Bacillati; phylum Bacillota; class Bacilli; order Lactobacillales; family Lactobacillaceae; genus Lactiplantibacillus; species Lactiplantibacillus paraxiangfangensis. Next base: position 1,774 of record NZ_BTPW01000018.1, on the reverse strand, counting down.
TACCACTAAACTATACCCGCATATTTTTACAGATATGGCGCGGGACGGAATCGAACCGCCGACACATGGAGCTTCAATCCATTGCTCTACCGACTGAGCTACCGAGCCATTGTAGCCATTAAGTTTTATTTTGTTGAACGGTCCGTACGAGACTCGAACTCGTGATCTCCTGCGTGACAGGCAGGCGTCCTAAACCAACTAGACCAACGGACCAAATATTGCGGGAGCAGGGTTTGAACCTGCGACCTTCGGGTTATGAGCCCGACGAGCTACCAGACTGCTCCATCCCGCGATAATAAGGAGGATGAGAGATTCGAACTCTCGCGTGGTTTGACCCACCTGACGGTTTTCAAGACCGTTCCCTTCAGCCAGACTTGGGTAATCCTCCATATGTGATGTAACTAGGAACACGTCCACTATAATTAGTAGATGGACCTTGTAGGGCTCGAACCTACGACCCGACGGTTATGAGCCGTCTGCTCTAACCAACTGAGCTAAAGGTCCAAGCGCTTATTCCTATCGCGGCAGGGGGAATCGAACCCTCGACCTCCCGGGTATGAACCGGACGCTCTAGCCAGCTGAGCTACACCGCGATCTGTTAAATAATCAAAATGACTACTTAATCGGGAAAACAGGATTCGAACCTGCGACCCCCTGGTCCCAAACCAGGTGCTCTACCAAGCTGAGCTATTTCCCGTTATAATGCACCCAGTAGGAGTCGAACCTACAACCTTCTGATTCGTAGTCAGACACTCTATCCAATTGCGCTATGGGTGCTAAATAATAATAATGCCGAGGACCGGGATCGAACCGGTACGGTTATCACTAACCGCAGGATTTTAAGTCCTGTGCGTCTGCCAATTCCGCCACCCCGGCAACACTATTTTGATGCTTAGTACTTTTGGTACTAAGCGGAAGACGAGATTCGAACTCGCGACCCCCACCATGGCAAGGTGATGTTCTACCACTGAACTACTTCCGCATATTTATTCAGGTTAATGCCGACTAGAGGATTCGAACCTCCGACCCCCTGTTTACAAGACAGATGCTCTGCCAGCTGAGCTAAGTCGGCGTCACGATTAACACAACTATAACAGCATAACATGTCAAGTTACATAAATCAACAAAAACTTTGAAACTTTATTCAATTAAGAACCGTGAACAATGAGCCGTGACAGTCTCGAACTGTCGACCCTCTGATTAAAAGTCAGATGCTCTACCAACTGAGCTAACGGCTCAAATGGAGGATACAGGGCTCGAACCTGTGACCCTCTGCTTGTAAGGCAGACGCTCTCCCAACTGAGCTAATCCTCCAAAAAATGCATGGCAACGTCCTACCCTCGCAGGGAGCGATCCCCCAACTACTCTCGGCGCTAAGAAGCTTAACTTCTGTGTTCGACATGGGAACAGGTGTATCCTTCTCGCCATCATCGCCACACTATTTGAACTAAATATTAAATTGTATAATATCCATTTAACCTTCCGGTTAAATGAGCCGTGACAGTCTCGAACTGTCGACCCTCTGATTAAAAGTCAGATGCTCTACCAACTGAGCTAACGGCTCAAATGGAGGATACAGGGCTCGAACCTGTGACCCTCTGCTTGTAAGGCAGACGCTCTCCCAACTGAGCTAATCCTCCAAAAAATGCATGGCAACGTCCTACCCTCGCAGGGAGCGATCCCCCAACTACTCTCGGCGCTAAGAAGCTTAACTTCTGTGTTCGACATGGGAACAGGTGTATCCTTCTCGCCATCGTCGCCACACTACTGAGAA
>NZ_BTPW01000017.1:0-72358 GCF_036246185.1 Lactiplantibacillus paraxiangfangensis | reverse complement strand
AGATAATCATTTGCTTCGTATCTTCTGATATCTGGCAATGCGGTTTAACTAATGATGTTTGTGCGCTAAAAGTATGCTTACAGGATTTACACCGATAACGTTGCTTACGCAATTTTAAAATAATTGGCCGTTCTTTGACTGGGGGCATTCTGACATTAATTAGATTAGTCCCAAAACGTACTACTTCTGGCTGGCCACAAAGTGGGCAGTTCTCTAAAGGATAGGTCAGTTTGGCGTGAACAACCTGTTTGCTTGGATCACTACTATCAATATCAGTACAAATAATATTTGGGTCTTTAATTTGAAGAGTATCTTCGATAAAATGGTTTTGGGACATCTTTTCTCACTTGCCTTTACTTTTACTTTGGTCGGTGCTAGTGGTGCATTGAGGAGATTTGTCCTTTTTATTTTACACAAAAACTGGGTGTTGATGGAAATCCATCAACACCCAATATTCTAGAGCCATTTTTTGGTGGCGATGACCTGAGTAGGGTGTGAAAACAAGCAAAATAATTTACATTTGCCAATTTATGGCTATACTGACAGAGTAAATTAAGCAGAACTAAGAGGTGGCATACGGAGATGCAATTTGAAACGGAACGCTTACTGATTCGCCCAATCCAGGCCAGTGATCACGATGCACTGCAGGCGATGATTTTAGATCCCCAAGTAGTGGCTTACTTGCGTTATCGCACGCTCGAGACGCCAGCCGCGTTCGACGATGCCTTTAAGACCCACTTCATGGCGGATTCAACGACAACGTTCGGATTGGAACGCAAACGGGACCACCAGTTGATTGGGTTTTACGAGTTCCACGTCGATGCACACATGGGTGAACTGACGTATGCACTGAGCCCGGCAGCATGGGGCCACGGCTACGTTGCGGAAGCCGGTCAAAAAATGATGGCGTACGGATTTGAAAGCCTAGGACTAACCCACATCGAGGCCCACTATGCGAGCGTGAACCCGCGTTCTGGTCGGGTGATGGCAAAATTAGGCATGCACGATGAAGGGGAACTACAAACCTTTACGTTGCCGTCTGGCGAACTAATTCACGTCATGGCGTATGGGTTGAATAAAAATGAGTGGCAACGTGAAAAAAGTGCTTGACCTGTAACGGGTTTCAGGTTTTATACTCAATTTGTTGAGTTAGCCACTTAGCAACAACGAAATAAACACGCTTTAGAATTGACGCCTTGTTCCTTCAGCCGGAACGGGGCGTTTTTTGCGACCTTTTCTGAAAAGACCGTGGTCACCTTCAGAAAAGTAGTGTAGGCTAAAAGAGTGTGTTTATTTTACAATCAGTTTTTACATATTTTGGAGGAATTTAGGTGTCGAAAAAAGTCATTATGATCGTGACGATTGCGTTGCTATTATCCAACGCAATGAACGGTTTAGATAGTACCATCATTAGTACGGCGTTGCCGGCCATTATTAGTGACTTGCACGGCTTACAGCTGATGGGGTGGATCGTTGCCGTATTTTTACTGGGCGGCGCGGTAACGACGCCACTCTGGAGTAAGTTGGGGGAACGGATTGGAAATAAGTCCGCTTACCAGATTTCCACGTTGATCTTTGTACTTGGTGCCCTCCTTGAAGGTCTAGCACCAAACATTATTTTTCTCATTGCGGCGCGGACCGTGATGGGGATTGGGAGTGGCGGGATGACCGCGATTCCTTATATCATCTACGCTGAGATTTACCAAGATCCGGTCAAGCGTGGGAAAGTATTTGGCTACGTGACGGCCAGTTTTAGTACCGCCGCAATTATTGGGCCACTAGTGGGTGGCTTTATTGTGGATAACTTTGGTTGGCACTGGGTGTTTTACATTAACGTGCCGATTGGGTTGGCGTCGATTGCCATTATTCAATGGTTATACCGGGCGCCAGCTGTTAAACCCGCGACGGATAAGGTCGATTACTTGGGCGCTGTTCTACTCAGTGGTGGCCTCGTGAGCCTATTAGTCGGCATTGAAATGATTGGCAAGTTACCAACTGTCATCATTGGATTGATTATTTTACTCGCAATTAGCCTGCTAGTCGCATTGACGATGGTCGAACGCCGGGCAAGTGATCCGATTATTCCGTTGCGGCTCTTTAAAAATCGGTACCTGTTAGCCGCGTTTGTCATGTTTTTCCTCATTTACGGGTTCTTCGTTGGATTTAACGTCTACGTCCCAATGTGGGCACAGGGACTCCTTGGAACGACGGCCGTTATCGGGGGCGTCACCCAGATTCCCGGTTCCGTGACGAACTTCTTAGGGGCTCAGTGGAGTGGGAACATGGAGCGTCGGTGGTCGACTAGAACCGTTGTGATGATTGGCTTTGGGGGCATGCTGATTGCCTGTGGCCTACTTGCTTTGGCTGGACGTCAGACGAACTACGGCTTCTTATTGTTGGCGAGTGCGTTTCAGGGATGCGGGATTGGAATTTGCTTTACCGTATTGCAGGTCAGCGTTCAGCAGCAGGCCCGCCACCAAGACGTGCCAATTGCGACGTCGTTTAGCTTATTAGTTCGGATGCTTGGCCAGACGTTTATGGCGTCGATTTATAGCATCGTATTGAACCACGCGTTGACGACCGGGGTTGCTAAATCGGGTGGACAAATTACGATGAACATGATGAATGAACTCAGCGATGCGACCAGCGCCAGCAAGCTGCCGGCGCACTTATTGCCCGCCATGCGGACAATCTTGCATACTGGGTTACACCACATTATGGGCGTCGCCTTAATTTTATTGGTCATTGGGTTGGCCGTTAATATCTGGGGCTTTTGTGCACCAAAATCAAAGCCAGCGCATCATTGGTGGTCAGCATTAGGTGCCCATCATAATTTGAATTAGTTACTTGTAAGCTATTCCGGTTGCCGCTGATGACATGCGGTCGTGGGACCGGGTCTAGCCTGAAAAACGGTCTAGCCCCTCGCCCGGAACGATTGCAAAATGCACAATTGTCCCGGACCGTCCGTGGTGTAAAGACCGGCAAAAAACCGCCGCTCTAACACCACCTTCACGACCGATGCCATCAGCGACAGCCTCCGAGTATCCGATCAAAATAACAATAGTAAGACTATTCTGTCTGACGGAGCGACTGATTTAGGAATAACGATTATTACTGGTGCAGTGTTGACAGTAATTTTAGGCCTCTCAACCTTTAGATGAATGATTAAAAAGGTAACTACATCTTTGATGGTTACCTTTTTTAGTTTGATTTAGAGGTTGAAAAGTAAAATTTAGGCTTGAACTAATGAAAATTAATTATCCATGACATGGTCCGGTTATTCCTGATAACATGCGGTCGTGGAGCAGGTGTAAGCCCAAAAGTGGCTTTGCTCCTCGCAACAGATGTTATCAGGAACAAACTTAGATAGTGTATTGGATTTTGAAATCATAATAATAGGAATAGCGAAATCGGGTAGTATTGGGTGCTGTGTCGGCAAGATTGGCGGGTGGTTCTTACGCCAATCTTGCGGGGCGATGCAAAGACGCGGGCTAACGGCTTTGCATCGAGGTTCCAGACCGCACCATGGCTGGAACCATCCCCCATAGCACCCAATGCTGCCCGACGGAGCGGATAACTTAGAATCCCAATAATAAAACGTTTGTTCCCCTATCGAAAGTACGGTATGATATAGAAGTATTCTAAAAAAGATGGGGCGAAGAGAGCATGAGAAAATGGACACGACGCGCGTTGGCAGCGGGCGTAATGAGTTTGGGGTTATTACTGGGTGGTTGTAGTACGGTTACGAGCACGACTAATACCGAGTCAAGTCAGTCGGCGACGACTGCCAGTGAGACAAAGACGTCTGGTAATCAGCAACAAACGTATCAACAGTTAGCCAAAATGACGTATCAGTCTGGTGGGGCAGCGGCCATTAAGGTCAATAGTGGGAAAAGCACCTTAAAAGCTAGTCAATGGAAGAATTCCAAAATTGACTACGGTAACTTGGACCGGCTCAACCGAACCACAACGGATACCGCTTATTTAAGCAAAGCGAACTTGGGGCGGTCAGCTGGTCGGACTGCGCAGACGTGGAGTCCAACTGGTTGGCATAACCAACCAATCAAGGTTAACGGGAAGCGGGTTTACCCGCAAAACCGCGGCCATTTGATTGCCTACACGTTGTCATTTAACCTGACTAATACCGGGAAATACCGTTCGGGGGAAGATGGTAGCTTGGACAATCCTAAAAATTTGGCAACGCAAACGGCGTACTCAAACCAAAAGACGATGCAGATTTATGAAGATCAGGTGCGCACAGCCATGGAACAAGGGAAGAAAGTCATTTATAAAGTGACGACGGTCTTTCGTGGTGACGAATTAATGCCACGGGGCTATTGGTCCCAAGCAGTGTCAACTGATGGTAGCGTTAACTTTAACGTGTATATCTGGAACGTTGAGCCCGGAGTCAACTTTGACTATGCGACTGGTCGGGGTAAAGCCGATAGTGCCATGCAAGTTGCCGGGGCGGATAAAGTGAATAGCAGCGCCAATACTAGTCAGTCACGGCAGTATTCTAAAAAGCCAGCGACTTCTAAACAAGTGGAAAAAGAGCTTTACCGTTATGGCTATAAGTACGTTAAGAAGCACTTGAACAATTAAATGAAAGACTGGTACAATCTATGAAAATTGTCCTATTCCAAGACAACGGGGCTAAAGCAGACTGGCAAACGGCGGAGTCCGCGCTATACTGATAGCATAAACGTTGCTTAACCGCCGTTAATTGCTATTTTTCTCAATTATATTAACAAGTAGCGTTTGTAAAGACCTGAATGAACGGGTTCCTTCCCAAGTGCCTGTGATTTTTCCATACAATAACGTCGGCTCCCAACCACGTTATTGCTAACCAATCGTTTGTTTGATTGTTAGTACTAATTACCCTTGAGACGTCCAACTGCGTGGTTGGACGTTTTTTTGTGCGTCACAAAGAAAAACCGCGAGTAATCGCGGTTTTTGTCGTTCCTGAATAAATGCTATAACCCAAAGAAAATTTTATAAGTGAAAACACCGATAATGGCGCCGGTAATTGGTGCGAGCACGGGTACCCAACTGTAGTCCCAGTGAGAAGAGCCTTTGTGGGTAATTGGCAAAATGGCGTGAACGAGCCGTGGACCCAGATCTCGAGCGGGGTTCAAGGCTGGCCCGGTGGCACCACCTAAAGCAATGACCATTGTCATGATTAACAGCCCGACCCCAATGTTGGCAATATCCACATTGTTGTGGAAAAAGACGCCCCGGTAAAGGCCCATTGCCCCGAATGCCAAGAAACCCGTCCCAATCGTTTCAGTGACAAAGCCATTAAACTTACTATCAGTCGCGTCGCCAGTCGCAAAGGTTGCTAAGATTCGACCCGCGTCATCGGTACGTTTGTAATGTGGGGCATAGATTGCCACGATTAATAATTGCCCCACAATCGCGCCGGCAAACTGCCAGAATAAGTAACCGGCCACATGTGACCAAGGAAAGATTCCTGCTAAGGCTTGGGCAATCGTCATTGCCGGGTTAATATGACAACCCGAAATGGCGCCGAACATCATCGCTGGTAGCATGACCCCGAAGCCGAAGCCAAACGCAATGAAGATCCAACCCCCATTCGCTTGACCCTCGTCACCATTAGCCGTGGTGGCTTTTAGAAACGAGTTGGCAACCGCCCCGTTCCCAAATAAAACTAACATTAAAGTACCAAAAAACTCAGCAGCGTAACGTGCATCCCAGGTACCACTCATAATGCATCCTCCTAGTTATGGATTAATTAGTTGTACACCTTGAAATATACAGGAAAACAGCATTTATGTAAACGCTTACATTAAAAATGGTTGTGTTCGTTAAACAACGTTTGTAATGTTGGTTAAAAATAATATTGCTGGCGGGAATAAATTAAAATCTTTTTACGCTTGGTACTAGTGGGACGTAGCTTTCATGATGGTAGTTGGCTAAATATAGCTGAAATTGGCTTGAACTTATTAACACGACAATGTTTTAACCGACGCATTCCAGAAATTGGCAAGTTACGACAAGAATTAGAAACTTGGTGTCGCGAACGGAATGAAAAGAAGCCCCCCGTAGATTGGCAATTTACGACCAAGGATGCCCGGGTAAAACGACATTCACTTTATCCAAAGCTAGTAGATTAAAGACTATTAGTATGACCGCTACGCTCCCGCTAGCGCAACCGTTTTCTGCCTCGTGGTGAAGGCCATTATTATGAAATTGTATTGAAATCAGACATTAACAAAAGGGTGTTGCAAATGGAAAATAAATGGTTTATCATTGATACATTCAAATATTAGAATGAAAGAATATAGGGAGGCCGTAAAACATGGTTAGCAGTGAAGAAGCGCTCGAAGAATTCCGCGAAACGATTCCGATTTTCGAAGTTTTAGCGGATGAACGTCGGCAACAGATTATGATTGAACTAACTAAACATGCACACGGGTTGACCGTGGGCGAGTTGACTAAAATCATGCATATCTCGCAACCAGCAGTTTCCCATCAGCTGAAGACGTTGAAGGATCATCATTTTGTTTCGGTAGAACATCAAGGGACGCGGAACTTTTATCACATTACTTTTGATGCCCCACTAAACAAAGTGGAACATTTGATCCATACGTTGAAGGCTGATTTAGAGTTAAAACCGTACTTACGCTAATTGAATCGTTATGAAAAATCGTTGCGTCTAGGTGCAGCGGTGTTTTTACGGCATAAGCATTCGTGTATTCGAATGAAAGAATTCAGTGGCACATGGCGGTCAACTTGATCGGGGACGCTAGTTTTGGGATTAGCACTATCTTAAAGGTTGACGCACGGGTGTAGCGGTGATTTACGGGAACTATATTTTTGCGTTCAATATAAGAATTTAAAAGGGGAGTGGTTATAATTTCAATTCGTACGGAGCTAGATTTACAGCGGGCGATGTACCAATTGTTGGAGCAGCGTTCAATCTCGCAAATTACGGTTGAACAAATATGTACACAGGCATTTATACATCGCAGTAGCTTTTATCGGTACTATACCGATAAGTTCGATTTACTTTACCAAATGGTGATGCATGCTTTGGAAGAGTTACTAGCCGCGGAGCGCACGGACGCAACTGGTTCGGCAATCATGGCTCGTTTTATCGGTACCCACACGCAGATATTACGGCATTTGTTAGTAACTAATCCGGAGGGTGACAATAGCCGTTCACAGCGGGTCATTAATGATTGTTTTGTGACCCTGGCTCAGACGGAGGAAACGGATCGGGTGTTTATCACGATTCGCCAGTCCCAACATCCAGATCTAACGGCGTATCTGGTAAGTGGGGTCGTCATGAGTATTGTGCAATGGTTGAGTAACAGCGGACGTGATGGTCAAGCCGAAAGTACCCAAGCCACGATTCGGGCAACATTAGCAACGGTGTTCTCGCTTGAGCAGCATTCAGTTTAATTTCTTTGAAGGAAGGTTTCAGGTCAGTGAAAATGATTCGCGATGAATGGAAGTCCATTCGTCATAGCAAAATTCTATGGATTTCAGTTTCAGTTATGATTTTGATCCCGTTTTTATACAGTGTCTTCTTTCTGACATCTGTCTGGGATCCTTATGGGGAAACAAAGGATTTGCCGGTGGCTGTCGTTAATAACGATAAGCCAGTGAACTATCAAGGCAAACGATTTGCAGTTGGTGAACAAATGGTCACCAACATTAAAAAGAATAAACAACTCGGCTGGCGTTTCGTTTCGGCGGAAAAAGCCAAGCAGGGGATGAAAAATCGTAAGTACTACATGGTCGTCACGATTCCAAGCAATTTTTCGAAGCATGCGACGACGGTCACGAGTGCTAATCCGCAAAAGATGAAGTTACACTACTCCACCAATGCTTCTCTGAACTACATTGGGAAGGTTATTAGTGATGCTGGGGCCACTCAGTTGAACGCTAATGTTCGTTCAGAAGTCACCAAAGCTTACGCCTTAACCATGTTCCAACAAGTTAAGACTGCTGGTAAGGGTTACCAACAAGCAGCGGATGGGGCGACAAAGCTTAAAGATGGTGGCGTTGAACTTCAAGATGGGTTAACAACTTATACAACGGGCGTCCACACGTTAAAAAATGGGACGACGGAGTTAAACACGAAGGTGCAACAATTACCAGCCGGAATTGCGCAATTGGCAAACGGCGGTAGCGCTTTGAAGGTTGGTTTAGATCAATTAAATGGTCAAACGGGCCCGTTAGCAAGTGGGGTTTCAAAACTCGCCAATGGTGCTAACCAATTGAATAGCGGTGCTGGGCAGTTAGCCAGTGGTGTCAGTCAATTGACGGATGGTTCTGGTCAAGTTACGACGGGACTCAGCCAATTAAATGGTAAAACTGGTCAGTTAGCGAGCGGCGTTAGTCAGTTAACGAGTGGCTCTAAACAGGTCAGCAATGGCTTAACCACGTTGAACAGCAAAACCGGCGCCTTATCCGATGGCGTTGTTCAATTAGCTGATGGTGCTAAGGCACTGAAAGTCGGAATCGTGGATTACACGAACGGTGTTTACACGGTTTCAACGGGTTTACGGACGATCAATAGTAAGACCGGGGAACTTTCCTCCGGTGTGACCCGCTTAACGGCCGGTTCAACTGCATTAGTTGACGGTTTGAAAGACTACACGGCTGGGGTTGCGCAAACAACCACGGGCGCGGGTAAATTAAATGACGGTGCTCAGCAAACCAATACTGGTGCTCAGGGGATTAATGCTGGGGTTGCAGACTTAAAGAAGCAGACCGCCACATTACCAGATTCAGTTAACAAACTGACGACTGGTTCCAACGACATCAATACAAATTTGGGCCAACTGAAGAGTGGGAGTGCTGAAGTTTCTGACGGCTTAAACAAGTTGGCAGCGGCTAGCACGAGCCAAGAAAACCAGCAAAAGATTCAAGAATTACAAACGGGCATGGCCCAAATGGAAACAGCCTTGGCATCCGTTGATAAATTGATGGCAAGCGCTCAGAATACGACGGATACGAGCAAAGTGGCTGGCTTAATGGCCACCGCACAAAAGGACGTTACCGCGTTAACGGCGACGACCAGTTCAACCGATTTAACGGGCCAAATCAATGCTAAAATTGAAGGCTTAAAGGATTCTGAAGGCTTAACTGATAAGCAGGTTAAGGCACTGGAAGCTAGTTTAGCCGGTGTTGGTCAAACTAATAATGACGCTGCTAAGACGCAAGCCGCAACGGATTTGAAAGCCACGATGGGTCAAATTCAAACGATGACGAAAACTAATGCTGCGGCAGCAACTGGCTCACAAACTAGCCTCGTGGATAGCTTCAAGGAACTTGAAGCTGGGGTCAACGCATTGATTACTAATGTCAATACGATGGCAACGAGCGTATCCAGCCTTGATGCAGGCTCAACCAAGGTCACAAATGGGTTAACTGCATTACAGAAGGGGACGTCTGATCTCAGCACTGGTTTGACGCAGATGAATGCACAAGTTCCTGGAATGACCAGTGGCATTGACAAGTTGTCGGGTTATACGACGGCCTTAACAGCCGGAACCCAACAAGTTGCTGATGGTGCGGCTGGACTTGCCAGTGGAACGACTAAGTTAAACGGTAATTCTGCTAAGTTGAACGCTGGCGCGGGTGAACTCCAAGGCGGGTTAACCCAGTTGAATGGTCAAGTACCAGCTTTAACAACCGGTATCAACCAGTTAACGGCCGGTGCTAAGCAGTTAACGGATAACTCTAGTCAATTAACTGGTGGTGCATCTAAGTTAGCTACTGGAACTTCCGATTTAAATGGCCAAGTACCAGTTCTCGTTTCATCAATTGGTCTGCTAGCAAATGGTTCAAAGCAAGTGACGACTGGCTTGACAACGTTAAATGGTCAAGTTCCAGCATTAGTTGGTGGTGTTCAACAATTGCTATCAGGTTCTAGCCAAGTTACTGGCGGTCTTGTCACGTTAAACGGCAAGGTTCCGGCATTAGTTGGCGGTGTTCAACAGTTATCTGGTGGTTTGAATACGATGAACGGTCAGATTCCAGCCTTAGTGACTGGGGTTCAAAAACTGGATAATGGTGCTGGTCAATTAAACACTGGCTTACAAACCCTTCAAGGTAGTACTGGTCAATTGACCGGTGGGGTTAAACAGTTAGCCGATGGTGCTGACCAATTAGATCAAAACTCAGCTAAGTTGCTTGCCGGTAACAAGAAGGTTAAGAACGGAAACGGAACGTTAGCAAAATCGTTACAAAGTGGTGCTGATACGATTAATGGCACACCATTGACGAGTTCTAACGCTAATATGTTTGCCGCACCTTCAAACTTAACGCATTCTAACTACAGCTACGTGCCAAACTATGGTCACGCATTAGCACCATACGTCTTGTCGTTAGCACTTTACGTTGGGGCAATTGTCTTCAACTTTGCTTACCCAATTCGTCGGATTGCCGATGATGATGGGACACCAACCCAGTGGTTCTTAAGTAAAATCGCTGTTGGTGCACCAGTTGCCGTCTTGATGGCCATCATTGAATGTGTTGCTTTACTGATCGTTGGCTTGAAGCCAATCAGTATGGGCGGTTACTTCTTAACGGCGATTATGATTGCGTTGGCTTCCATGTTCATTGTCATGTTCCTGTCGATGTTACTAGATAACCCAGGGCGGTTCTTGGCGATGGTTCTCCTGATGCTTCAACTTGGTGGCTCAGGTGGGACCTTCCCAATGGAAATTACGAACCATTTCTTCAATGTAATTCATCCATTCTTGCCATTGACCTACTCGATTCAAGCGTTCCGGCAATCCTTAACAGGTGGCTGGGGTAACGGAATCTTCTGGTCATCGATTGGGGTACTCGCAATCTTTGCAATTTTAGGCTTAGTGCTACTATGGGCTTCGATGGTTTTCTTGAAAAAGAAGAACCTTCAAGTTCCCGCTGAAGCTGAAATTCAGATGAAAGCTGGCAAATAATTACAAGCTGTAATAAAGGATCGGGCGATTGCCCGGTCCTTTTTTGCGGTCAAGCATATTAGTGAGGATAATTTAAAAAGTATGCTACCATTAATGGTTGTCTAATTTAATTTTAATAAATGATTGAGAGGTGCGCAGTGAGTATATTTATGAAACTAGGCTGGTATTTTCGCCGGGAGTGGAAACTCTACTTGGCGGGAGTTCTAGGCTTAATCTTGACTGCTATTATTGGCATTATTCCCCCACGCATTATTGGTGACGTGGTCGACGGGATCAATCAGCATAACTTAACGGCGCACTCGTTAACGGTCTATTTAGGGATTATCGCGGCTGCGGCTGTGGGCCAGTACTTCGCCCGCTATTTATGGCGTAACGCGATCTGGGGCGGTGCAGCCGGTCTGGAACGGACGTTACGCGAGCGCTTGTTTTGGCATTTTATGAAAATGGACGCGACTTTTTATCAAAAGTATCGGACGGGGGATTTGATGGCCCACGCAACCAATGACTTAACGGCGATTGAGCGGGTCGCTGGTGGTGGGATTTTGCAATTTGCTGATTCCATTATTACCGGTGGGACAACGCTGATTGCGATGATGATGTTGATTGATTGGCGATTGACGCTGATTGCGGTAGTTCCATTCCCATTATTAGCCGTTGTTTCCCGCTACCTTGGGAAGAAGATCCACGTGGCGTTTCGAGCCTCACAGGCTGCCTTTTCGCGGCTGAATAACAAGGCGCAAGAGAGTATCAGTGGGATTAAAGTTATCAAAGCGCTAGGTCAGGAACAAGCGGACATGGATGACTTTAATGAGCAGATTGATCAAACGATTAAAATTAACCGCCACGTTAATACGTTAGATTCACTTTTTGACCCGGCGATTACCATTATCATTGCGGTTTCTTACGCAGCGACGATTATTCTAGGTGGTCTTTACGTGGTCAATCACGTGATTACGATTGGTAACTTGGTCTCGTTCATTACTTACTTAGGGATGATGGTATGGCCAATGTTTGCGGTCGGGATGTTATTCAATACGATGGAACGTGGGAATGCGTCTTACGACCGGGTCATGGAATTACTGAACCAAGAAAGTGCCATTATTGATTCCAGCAATGGTCGTGAACAGCGACCACACGGTGATTTACATTATCAAATAAAGCAATTTAATTATCCAAATGATGCCGGAACGAGTTTGAGTGATGTTCAATTTGACTTAAAAGCGGGCCAGACGCTCGGTATCGTTGGGCGGGTCGGCGCTGGTAAATCGACGATTATGAAATTGATTCTACGTGAATTCGATAACTATGATGGTCAGATTGTTTACGGTGGCGACGATATTAAACAGTACGCGTTGGACAGCTATTTACCGGCAATTGGCTACGTGCCACAGGATAGCTTCTTGTTCTCCAATACGATTCGGGAAAACATTCGGTTTGCGGACCCCACGGTGCCTCAAACCGTTGTGGAAAGTGTTGCGGCCAAAAGTGATTTAAGCGGTCAGATTGCCAACATGCCAGCGGGTTATGATACCCAGGTCGGTGAAGAAGGCATTTCACTTTCTGGTGGGCAACGCCAACGCTTGGCGATTGCGCGGGCGTTGTTAATCAACCCCGAACTGCTGATTTTAGATGACGCTTTGTCCGCCGTTGATGCGGAAACTGAGTCTGAAATTTTGGCTAACTTAAAAGCCGAACGGGCGGATAAGACGACGATTATCGCGGCGCACCGGTTGAGTTCGGTGATGAACGCTGATGAAATCATCGTCCTCGATGCGGGCCACGTCGTTGAACGCGGGACGCACAGCGAGTTAATGACGCAACACGGTTGGTACCAGAAGATGTTTGAACGTCAACAATTGGAAACTAAAGTGGAAGGGGCGGTGCAATAATGGCAGCACGAGAATCAGTTTGGGCGCGCAGTATGCCCGTAAAAGAACAGCTGACCGTTATTCGACGCTTATTGCCGTACGCGAAGCCGTTTAAATGGTTCTTCATTGGGGCCATCATCCTTTCAGGATTAGTCAGTGTCGTTAACATCTACTTACCAAAAGTTTTACAGACTTTTATTGACCGTTATTTACGGACCGGTCACGCGACGATTACGGTGATGTGGTACTTTGCCGGGCTCTACTTCTTCGGCATGCTTGTGCGTGCGCTGATGCAATTTGTCCAAAACTATACGAGCACGATGGGTGCCGAATACATGTTGGAAAACGTGCGGCGGCAGATGTTCAAAAAGTTACACCGGATGGGGATGCGGTATTTTGACCAAGTTCCCGGGGGTTCCATCTTGTCACGGCTGACCAACGATACGATGTCGTTTTCTAACTTTTGGGCGTTATTTAACACGCTGTTTACCGCCTTTTTTGCGGTGATTTCGTCGTTCGTTGCCATGTATTTGACGGACCGTCAGATTGCATTGTGGTTACTGATTTTTATGCCGTTTCTAGGTGTGACAATTTGGTATTATCAACGCTACAGCTCGAAGGTCTATCGCCGCATGCGTGAGCGGTTGAGTGAGCTAAACACGAAATTAAGTGAAGCCATTACGGGGATTAGCGTCATTCAACAATTTCGGCAGGAGCACCGGATCAATGGTGAGTTCGATCATACTAACGATGCGTATTTCCACACGCGTCAAGCGATGATTCGAACCAACTCCTTACTATTAAGTCCGTTAATTGACCTCTTTTACGCGTTAGGAACCGTGATGGTTTTGGGGATTTTCGGGGTCCGGGGCTTGAATGGATACGTGGCTGCCGGGGTGGTTTACGCGTTTATTACGTACCTCAATAACTTTTACAATCCCATGACGCAAATGATGGATAACTTGTCTGACTTTCAAGACGGGGTCGTTGCTGGTTCACGGGTCTTACGGGTCATGGACGATCAAACGATTGCCCCAGCACAGCACGCTGATCCAACCGCGAAGATTACGCGGGGAAAGATTGAATTCAAACACGTGACCTTTGCGTACGACGGTGAACATCCCGTTTTAAAAGACGTCTCGTTTGTCGCTGAACCGGGTCAGACGGTTGCCTTGGTTGGACAGACTGGGAGTGGTAAAACGTCGACAATCAACGTTTTAATGCGCTTCTACGAATTCCAATCGGGTGAGGTCTTGATTGATGACCGGGATATTCGGGACTATCCGGCGGCGGAATTACGCCAAAAGATGGGCTTAGTCTTGCAGGAACCGTTTATGTTTTACGGGGACATCAATTCTAATATCCGGATGTTTAACAACGAAATTTCGGATGAACAGGTTCGAGCAGCTGCTAAGTTTGTGAAGGCCGATGATTTTATTAACGATCTGCCTGAAAACTACGAATCCCGGGTCATTGAACGGGGCGCTAGCTATTCATCTGGTCAGCGCCAACTGATTTCCTTTGCCCGGACGATTGTCACGGATCCTAAGATTTTAATCTTGGATGAAGCGACGGCTAACGTCGATACCGAGACGGAAGAAATGATCCAGACGGGACTCAGCCGTATTCAACAGGACCGTACAACGATTGCCATTGCGCACCGGTTGTCCACCATTCAAAATGCTGATTTGATTCTGGTCTTAAACCAGGGCCAAATCGTGGAACGGGGAACCAACGACGAGTTGTTAGCGCAACATGGGTATTACTACGATATGATTCAGTTGCAAAATTCTGCACACGTTAAGTAGCCTGTGGTAAGCTAAATTAAAACAACTTGGAGTGGTTCGGATGCGACGGAAAATTTCAGTATTAGTTGTGCTTTTAACGTGGACGTGGTCCGTGTTAAAGCTGTTTGTGCAATGGCACCACGTGTATCACCAAGTGCCACGTAAAATTAAAGTTAAAATCAAGCTTAAATAGTTATTATGACTAACTTAATAGACTGCCAGCTAAAGTAGCGATAATTGCTATTTTAGCTGGTAGTCTATTTATTTAGGCCGGTTGAAATAAGTATAGTAGTCCGCCCGTCATTAAGCTGTTCATTAAAGCAAAAATGGCCACTAAGTTGGCACGGGCACTGTCGGAAGCCGGCAGTAATCCCGCAGTCAAGCTGGCAATTCGAATGACAGCAATCAACCAGAGTACGAGTGACCCCAACAGTAACCAGTAACAAAGTCGGCGCCACCAGTTGAGTGTCAGTGGCGGGACGGGGTGTTGCGCACTTCTAAATTGCGCCAGACCCAGAATAAGAAGCAGTGTCAGGTTCAGAATTGCGGTTGGTCCCTTTGGCAGTAAGCAGGCGTTACCGAGTGTACCAAGGAGGGCTAACGGCAAGAAACGTTGTAGCGTTGCGCGTGAGAAAAATAACTGTGCAAATGAGCAATCGATAATAATCACCTACTTAATGGTTCTTTTGGTTCATATTTTAGCAAGCTGATTCGTAAATGGTATTGGACGGAACTTGATTGATAAAATAAATAAACTAAGGGCAACTAGTGTCAATGAATTCAGTAAGTGTGTGAATATCATTGATTAGAGAAGCACGTTTTTTGCTCAACGAAGCAACTATTATTTATTTAAATAACTAAGGATTAATTGCTGTCGTATGAATATCTAGATCAATAAAATTAACTAATTGTAAGTCATTCCGGTTGTCACTAATGACATGCAATTAGCTGATGGTAATAACATCTAGTAAGACTGTTTTGAGCGCAGTCGGACAGAGTTGGTGTGCTGTGTCGGCAAGATTGGCAGGTGTTTCTTATCTGCCAATCTTGCGGGGCGATTCAAAGACGCGGGTTATCGGCTTTGAATCGAGCTTCCAGACCGTCCTGTGGCTGGAACCGTCCCCCAGAGCACCCAACTCTGTCCGACGGAGCGGTGATAATTTAGAAATAACGATCGGTACTGTTACGCTGTTGAGGGCAGGTTTAAACTTTTCAATCTTTAGCTAAATAAATATAAAAATAATGCAAAAAAGGGCTTGCCTTCGACCAACACGAAGCGACTAAAGTAAAGGTACACGCTGAAACAAAAGCGTCGTTTTAAACAAGGGAGCCAGATCAATAAATGAAAAAAATTAATCAACAATATTTAACTGGGGAACGCGCCTTATTTAAGGCCCGTGATCTCCAAATTAATAACAGTACGTTTGCTGACGGTGAATCACCGCTAAAAGAAAGTCGAAATATCAACTTGGATCAGTCAATCTTCAAGTGGAAGTACCCGTTATGGTACAGCGAACATGTTAACGTGACGCACTCAATTTTTGAAGAAATGTCACGTTCCGGAATTTGGTATACCAAGGATATTTCAATTGAAAACAGTACGTTACAAGCCCCTAAGCTGTTTCGGCGGGCCAGTCAAATTAAATTAGATCACGTGCATTTCTCACACGCCGAAGAAACGTTGTGGAACTGTACGGACATCGAGATGCACGACGTTCAGGCTGCCGGCGATTACTTTGGGATGAACAGCCAGAATATTAACATCGACGGGTTTAACTTGGTCGGTAATTACGCGTTTGACGGCGCCAAGAACGTGGAGATTCACAACGCCACGTTGATGACTAAGGACGCTTTATGGAACTGTGAAAACGTCACGGTTTATGATTCTCAAATCATTGGGGAATACTTAGGCTGGAACTCTAAAAACATTCGCTTCGTCAACTGTACGATTGAAAGTGACCAGGGCCTCTGTTACATGGACCACGTGACGTTGGAAAATTGTACGTTACTTAACACGGACCTCGCCTTTGAATATTGCAGCAACATCGATGCCGATGTGATTTCGACTATCGATAGTGTTAAGAATCCAATCAGTGGCAAGATTCACGCTCATGGAATTCAACAAATTATTATGGATGACCCTGAAATTGATACAACGAAGACGATTATCAGTGTTGACCAAGAAAGTCAGGCCAACCATGCCGTATGATTTTGAAACTGTGATTAATCGGCGCCACACAAATTCGGTCAAGTGGGACGTTGGTCCGAATGAACTACCCATGTGGGTGGCGGATATGGACTTTGCGACGGCGCCTGCCATTACCGATGCATTAACCAAACGGGCGCAGTTTGGCCTGTTCGGTTATGAAGAAGTCCCCACGGCGTATTACCAAGCCGTAGCCGATTGGTGGGCTAATGAACACCACTTTCGGCCTCAATTAGATTGGCTGATGTTTTGTACCGGCGTCGTACCGGCGATTTCATCGATCGTGCGGAAAATGACGGCACCGGGGGATCAAATCTTAGTGCAAGCACCGGTCTATAATATCTTTTACCATTCAATTGAAAATAATGGTCGGCACACGCTAGCAAGTAACCTTGTTTATAAAGATGGGCAGTACCAGATTGACTGGGCTGACTTGGAGCGTAAGCTGGCGGAACCTTTGACGACGATGATGATCCTATGTAATCCTCAAAACCCAATCGGTATCGTCTGGTCACGGGCCACGTTACAACGAATCGGTGATTTGGCATTGAAGCACCACGTGTTGATCGTGGCTGATGAAATTCACTGCGACTTGACGTTGAACGGCAACGAATACGTGCCATTTTCGTCACTATCTGACGAAGTGGCCGCTAACAGTATCAGTTGCGTGTCGCCAAGCAAAACGTTTAATGTGGCGGCCTTACACGCGGCAACGTTAATTATTCCGGATGCTCACGTCCGGGACTTAGTGAGCCGGGGAATCAATAATGATGAGCTCGCTGAACCGAACTCGTTTGCCATTCCGGGAAGTATTGCGGCCTATACGCAGGGTCAAGACTGGGTCCACGCCCTCCGAGAAAAGTTGGCGGCTAACCAGCGCCAAGTGCAACAGTTTATGGCAGCGGTGCCCCAGGTGACGGTGATTGAAGCACAGGCGACGTATTTAATCTGGTTGGATGTAAGTCGGATTACGACCGATAGTGCTAAGTTGGCGCAAGCGATTCGGGCACAAACCGGGTTGTTCTTGTCAGCTGGGGATGTTTACCGGGGTGATGGGAATCGTTTCTTGCGGATGAACATTGCTTGTCCAACTGCGGAATTGACCGATGGCTTAACTCGCTTAAAACAGGGCATTGAAGGCTATTTAGCCGATAATAAGGGTTAGTTGAAAAGCGTATGCGCTGATGAGTGCGTACGCTTTTTGAGTGCATTCAAGTTTAAAAATCGGTATGATTAATTTGAGGCGGTGATTAGTATGGAAATTGGAATTATTGGTGCGGGGACGGTCGGGACCGTTTTAGCAAAGACGTTTGCGCGTGGTGGACACCAAGTGATGCTTAGTCGGCACAGTGGTGCGGCAAGTTTGGCACCGCGGCGGCAAGAGTTTGCGGATAACGTCAGTTTTGTGGAAGTCGCAACGGCGTTACAGCAACCGCTAGTTGTTATTGCGGTGCCATTTGAACAGGCGCCGGCCGTTTTACAGCAAGTCACCGATTACCAGCAGCGGATCGTGGTTGACGTGACGAATCAGTTTACGGCGGACTTCAAGAAAATTAAAACGGCCCCGTTAACGGGGAGTGAAGTGCTGGCTAAGTCGGCCAATAATGCCCGGGTGATCAAAGCCTTTAATACGTTGCCACCCGAATTTATGGATGGGCACGTCGACGGTATGGGGCGGCGAGTCTTGTTCTACGCGGGAGACGACGTCGCGGCTAAAAAGGAATTCGCAGCCCTAGTCCGTCCGTTGAATTTCCGGCCGGTTAACCTGGGAAAATTACGTCACGGAGGTAGCGTTATGCAAGTCGGTGGCGGTCTTGGCAACACGCACTTTGTACAGATCGATGAATAAATTGTAGCAGTTTAATAATGAACCTGAAACCAAATTAAAATCACTGTTCAGAAATGTGGCATGTTTCTGAACAGTGATTTTTCTATTATTATGGTCAAAACGAAACATGTCACACTTTACTAAGTAGTAACTGCTGTAACTGGTCAAAGTTAGTGACGGTAGCGGTGGGATGGACGTCACTAAGATTAGCTAGGTGATGCGGATTGAACCAGATACTCGGCAGGCCAACGTTGACCGCACCCGCGATGTCTGAGGCTAAACTGTCGCCAACCATCACGGCATTTTTAGATGACAGGTCGGGATACGTCGTAAAGATGGCGTCAAAGAAACGCCGGTCCGGCTTGGCAAAGCCCACTGATTCTGAAATGAAGACGTGGTCAAATTGGGGTGCTAAGCCTGAACCTGCTAGCCGGTTTAACTGGGTGTCCTGAACGCCGTTAGTCCCAATGAGTAACACCAGTCCAGCACTTTTTAACTTTGTAATCATGGAATCAACGCCAGGTAAAACTTGAAAACCTTGCCCCAGTAAGTCGTTATATTCATGCTGAACCTTGGGCCCGTCAACGGTAATACCCAGTTTAGCAAACACAATTTGAAACCGCTGGTCCAGTAAGTGGTCACGGTCAGCGCCGTGTTCAATCTGCTGCCAGACTTGCCGGTTATACGTGAGGTAAACCCGTTTGGCAACGGCTAAATCGGGGACGTGGTAACGAGTTAAAATAGTTGTTAAACTCGCCTGTTCAGCCGCTTGAAAGTCTAATAGCGTATCGTCCAAGTCAAAAATAACGTATTTCACTACAGCCCACCACCTTAATCATGATAGGGCCATCATACAGCAAATTTTGTGAGTGTGGTATGCTTAAACTATCAACTATTAAAGGAAGTTTAATTAAAAAATGGAAATCGATAACGATCCGGCGTACCAACAGATGATCAACGGCGAACTTTATATGGAATCCCCGATTTTACAAGAACGGCGGCGGGAAGTCCGCACTAAAATTATGCAGTATAACCAGATTGCTGATAGCGACGAACGAAACACGAAGATGAAAAGGTTGTTACGTTCAGTAGGTGACCGTTTTTTTGTAGAGCCAACCTTTGAATTTAGCTACGGTGTCAACATTACGATTGGTAATCATTTCTATGCGAACCACGGGGTCACGATTTGTGACGAAGGCCTGGTTAAAATTGGGAATGATTGTAAATTTGGTCCTAAAGTTGGCTTATATACGCCGCAACACCCTCTTGATCCAACGGTACGGCGTACGGAAGCCGAACGAACAGCGCCGATTACAATCGGTAACGATGTTTGGATCGGGGGGAGTGCCATTATTCTTCCCGGCGTAACGTTAGGGAACAACGTGATTGTGGGTGCCGGCGCGGTCGTCACGCATTCTTTCCCAGGTAACGTGATCGTTGTTGGGAATCCGGCCCGTGTTCTGAAGGAAAATAAACCGAACGCCTAAATTGACAACTGGTCATGAAACAGTGAAAATAAAGATGAAATCTGTCTAAATTTTCCAGATGAGGAGTGGATCAATATGTCAGATATGAGTCCCAAGGAATTTAAACATATTTTAGTTGGGGTCGATGACTCCGATGATGCTCAGATGGCTTTTCGGTATGCCATCAACCGTGCTAAAACGGACGGTGCTAAGTTAACCATTGTGTCAATTTTAGAGCAACAAAATATGAACGTGTACGAGGCAATGAGTAAGGACTTTATCCATGGTCAGCGTAAGGATTTGGAAGAGCACGTTGTGGAGTATCAAAAGTTAGCGCAGGAATTTGGGGTTAAAGACGTTAACGTCGTCGTTGACGAAGGTGACCCTGGTGAAACCATCGTTAAGGATATCATTCCAGCGATTAAGCCTGATTTATTAGTGATCGGCTCCGTTTCCAAGCAGGGCGTTCGGAAGTATTTCGGCTCACAAGCGGCCTACATGGCTAAGAATGCGCCAATTTCTGTGTTAGTGATTCGCTAAGCAGGACGGTATTAATTTAAATAAAAAAAGCGAGTGGCCCCGTGGTCGCTCGCTTTTGTGCTAAAATGGTTGAACAATCTAAAACTAAACGGAGAATACCATGAAATCAATCAACTTACATTTGGTCGTTGCGGGGACGACTTACTTTAATCAATTGGACCGGTTCCAAGGATGGAGTGGCACCCCACTAACGACCGCGGGTCAACAAGCAAGCTCAAACGTCGGCCAACAGTTGACGGACGTTCATTTTGATACGGCGTTTGCTAATGATACGAGTCGGAGTATTCAGACCGGCCAAGCGGTACTCAAAGCGGCAACTGCTAATGTCGAACTCCAACTTCTCAGTACGTTACGGGCACCGTTTTTTGGTGGTTTTGAAGGCTTAAACCGTGCCGATGTCTGGTCGGGGTTTGCAACCAAGTTGGGTTATAGTAGCTTGGAAGCTTTTGCTGCGGATCAAACGCCTAGCGAATTGCAGACGTTACTGCATGACCATGATAGTGAAGGGTTGGCAGAAAGTGGTATGGAGTTTTGGCAACGGTATACCCAGGGCTTAAAGGCCGTTTGGACCGCCACACCGGATCATGGCAACGCACTTCTGATTTTAGACGATGCCAGTTTACGTGATTTGTGGTACCGGGCGACCGGCGAACAAGCGCACCGCGCAACTTTGGCGCCCAGCCAATATGTCCACATGACCTTTGATGGGGATAACTTAACTTTGGTAGATTAAAAGTTATGCACAGTGGATAACGGATAAAAATGTTATCCACAAGGTGTTTATCCCCACGCTTGCGATGGTCTGAAAAATGCGCTAATGTGGATTTGAATTAAAATTAATTAACTAGGAGTTTTTAAAGATGCAAGTAAACGTAGTAACGAGTGTTGTAGCGGGCCAAGAAACGGTTAAGACCGCTGACGTCCAGGCTTTTATGGATGCTTTAAGTGAGCAAGCGGGTAAGAACTTTACGTTTGTCATGGATACGGATTACGGCCAAAGTTTGACGGATCACAGTGCGGATGTCTACTTGGTTTACTTTGGTTCACAAGCAAACTTATCACCAGAACAACGGGCCCAAATGATCATCTACTATTCTGATGAAGATGTGCATAACTTGGATACCCACCGGTTTGTGGATATGTTACAACAACTAGATAAGAAATAAACGGATTTGTGTTAGGAAGTGTGCACATGCAGTTGTTAATATTAGGACTCATTGCCATTGGCTTATTTGTTTTAGAAGAATTCGTATTTACGGCGAGTCGGTACTTTTGGGTAGGCGGCATTGTGCCCATCCTGTGGACGCTCTTTTTGGCGTACCTAGTGGTCATGAATGCGGCTAACTTGGATGTTCGCGACTATACGCTGGCCATCATTGCCGTTGTTATTCCCTACGTTTGTTGGGGCAATGGGTATCAGCGGGGCGTTAACCGGCGGGCAAAGCGATGATTAGCGCGGTTAAAGCGGACCAGCTTCCGCGTGAATTATTGCTGGCAGCTGATCCCGATTGGTCAATCGTCCAAAAGTATTTGGAACATGCGGCCTGTTATGCCGAATGGGTAGACGATCAGATTGTCGGTCTGATCGTTTTGACGTCTCGGGATGCAACAACGTATGAAGTACAAAACTTGGCAGTTGCGCCGAGTTATCAACACCGGGGGATTGCAAAGCGCTTGTTGGCGTTTGCAATTCAGCGTTGTCGTCAAGATAAGACCTGTCAGACCCTCTGGGTTGGGACGGGCAACTCGTCTTTACGTCAGTTAGCGTTATATCAGCACGCTGGTTTTGAGATGCAGACGGTGTTGGTGGACTATTTTGTGGATAACTATCCAGAGCCGATCTACGAAGACGGATTGCAGTGCAAAAGTATGGTGCGACTGTGCATAAAAACTAATTAGGGAGTGAAGGATCGATGTGGCGAGCAGGAAACTTAATCAGTAGTTGGTTTTACGGCGCAATTGCGGTCTTTATGATCATGTTCTTTACGGCTCATCAGACCGTTAACCGGATTATTTTACAATTTAACCCGCTGGTGATTTACAGTATTATCTGTGCGTTGATTCTTTTTCCAATTGTTAAATACCGGTGGCCTAAGATTTTTCAAGTCTGGCATAAGAAGCCGACGCCCCCGTCGACGCGACCAGATGATGACCAGGTTATTCAAGATTCCGGTCGGCCGTGGTCGGTGGCGGCTAAGCGGACCAAGCCAAAGCCCGTACCAAGTGCGTTAACACCACAAGTGGAAGCCAAGAGTGACTTTATGGATGGCTTCATCAACTTTTTCAAAAATATTTTGATGGCCTTGATTTTGGTACCGCTGAGCCCGTTTGTGTGTGGCTTTTTCTGGGTTCAAGATCGGCGAACGGGTGACCACCATTAAACGGCAACGACAGGTCAGTCACTGGCTAGTGCCCATTATGATGGTGTTAGTTATTGGTGGAATGGCGTTGGTTAGCCCGAACCAGTGGGGACAATTTACCGTCTTACTGGTGGGGTTGATCTTAGTGGACCAGTGCCGGCCAGGCCGTGCGTTGAATAGTTTAGTTATCCACTTATTAACGAAGTAAATAAAAGTTATCAACTGTGGATAAACCAGTATGTGGGTTTTCAACAGCCCATGTGGTGATAACTGTGACTAAAAAGGCGACCAGAAATCGGAAAATTTCTGGTCACTTTTATTTTGGATAACTTTGAGTCAAACAAACCCGCAAGTCAAAATGGCTTGCGGGTTTGTTTATTAAACATTATGGTTGGAAGTTGTTAATGTACTGTTTCCGGTTTTGCCAAGGCCAAGCCTTAACAACACCAATCATTTTACTTTGTGGCACGAGTCCCCAGTAACGACTATCGTTGGAGACGCTGCGGTGATCCCCCATGACGAAGTAGTAGCCCTTAGGAACCTTATTCGTCGTAACGGACTTCTTCCAGCCCTGATCGTGGCTCAGACTGTCGAGTGTCCAGCCGGTCACCTTACTGTGGCTGTTAGGCATGAAGGAACCGGTCGTCTGTTGTGACTGGTTCTTCAAGTAGGTCTGCTTAACCAGCTTGTTGTTGACGTACAGCTGACCGCTACTGGTATAACGGACGGAATCCCCAGGCATCCCGATGACTCGCTTCACGTAAACGGCGTTTTTAACGGT
The DNA here is from genome assembly GCF_036246185.1 of Lactiplantibacillus paraxiangfangensis. Classification (NCBI taxonomy): domain Bacteria; kingdom Bacillati; phylum Bacillota; class Bacilli; order Lactobacillales; family Lactobacillaceae; genus Lactiplantibacillus; species Lactiplantibacillus paraxiangfangensis. The sequence continues at coordinate 48,582 of NZ_BTPW01000017.1, read as the reverse complement.
TTGATCTGGATCTAAGTTGTACGCGTCAAAGACGACAACTGATCCAGCTTTAATCTTGCTTGTTTTGAAAGCGACGACGCGTTCGTTATTCTGAAGGTTAGGTTGCATCGACGTCCCGTCAACCTTGACCATCGTAAACCAGAATTGACGAATCAGGAATGCGAGCAGTAGCCCGATGACAATCGGCACGACCCAGCTCATGATTGTTTTAAATGTTTTCACGATTTTATCTCCCTTAAATATGTGTATAACTCTTATTATAAACGATGGGTCCCATTTGGCGAGCTAAAAAAAGCTTAAAAGTTAGTTATAGTTAAGAAAATGGGCGTGATTGCTTTTAGAAATGGTTGTTATCGGTATTGAAATCGGTCTCATTATTTGGTTAACTAGGTCGGTAAGCTAAATTAGGATGGTGAATTAAAGTGAAATCACAAAAAGAACGCATGCTAGCGGGTGAGTTGTACGTTGCCCAAGATGAAGAATTAGGCCGTGAAAATAAACGCGCCAAGCGGTTGACGCGCTTATTCAACCAATCAACTGAGGAACAGCAAGAAGAACGGCAACGCTTATTAAACGCCATGTTTAAGCAATTTGGTGCTGGGGGTTACGTCGAACCACCGTTTCATACTGATTACGGGACCAATACGGTTATTGGCAAAAACTTTTATGCCAACTATGACGCTATCTTTGTAGATTGTGGTCCCATCACGATTGGGGATAACGTCTTTATGGGTCCCCGCGTGGGCTTGTATACGGCGGGTCACCCCATTGATGCGGGCATTCGAGCGGAGCAGTTGGAATATGGTAAGGGAATTACGATTGGCGACGACGTCTGGTTTGGCGGTAACGTGGTCGTGAATCCCGGTGTCACCATCGGTAGTAACGTGGTGATTGGGTCCGGTTCAATCGTGACCCACGATATTCCCGATAACGTGGTGGCGGTTGGCAATCCGTGCCGGGTCTTGCGTCCCATTACGCAACAGGATCATGATGAGTGGGCCAAACAGAAAGCTGCTTATTACGCGGATCGGTAGAGCTACGGTAATGCACACAAAAAGGCTTCTCAGAACCTTCTGAGAGGCCTTTTTTCTTTATACGAAGGTTGAAATTAATGTATTTTGGTGTCCTTATTCTTTTTAGTGTCTGCTTGATCCTTTTTCTCAATTCGTCGGAAAAATAGGGTGTTTAAAAAGTAGGTGAACGCAATCATGAAGACGATGAGTAATAAGATGGTTCCGACAGCTTCGGTGACCATGGGATTTGTCCCCCTTTTAAAATGATGTTAACTCATTGTAGGACCGGATTAGGGCGTTTGCAAGTTTGCTTAGTTTAATAGTGTAAACTTAACCGCCCGGATGAAAAGTGGGGTATCATAAAGTGTAAGCGAATACATTAGGAGGTGCTGGGATGGCCTATATTGAAGTCATTAACGAAGCACGTACATTTAAAAATGGTGAGCAGCAGACGGTTGCGAACGCGGATATCTCGTTTGAGGTTGCCAGGGGAAGCGTTGTGACAATCCTGGGTCCTAGTGGTGCCGGAAAATCGACGTTACTGAACATTCTAGGTGGCATGGATAGCCCAACGAGTGGGCAAGTATTGGTGGATGGAACCGATATTGCCCAATTATCAGCCCGGCAGTTGACCACTTACCGGCGCCAAGACGTTGGCTTTGTTTTCCAATTTTATAACTTAGTCCCGAACTTAACGGCCCGGGAAAATGTGGAACTGGCGTCACAGATCACTAAGGGTGCGTTGGACGTTGACCAGACGTTGGCGCTAGTCGGACTGACCGAGCGCGCCCGGAACTTTCCCGCCCAATTGTCAGGTGGGGAACAACAGCGGGTCGCCATTGCGCGGGCCGTTGCTAAGCAACCTAAATTATTGCTGTGTGATGAGCCGACCGGTGCGCTGGACTATCAAACGGGGAAACAAGTTTTGCAGGTGATTCAAGACGCCGCCCGTAAAACGCAAACAACGGTCATTATCGTGACCCATAATAGTGCGATTGCGCAGATGGGGGATCAGATTATCAGGATCAATGATGCCCGGGTTCAGTCGGTCCAACATAATGCGCACCCGACGCCACTAGCCGAAATCGAATGGTAGGTGGGAAGCAATGACAACCGCATATTTAAAGACAATTTTGCGCGAAATCTGGTCGTCTAAGGCCAGATTCGCTTCAATACTATTGATCATTTTCCTCGGCGTTGCTTTTTATACGGGGATTCGGGCGACCGGTCCCGATATGTCGCAAGCTGCTAAGGACTATTACCACCAGCAACAGCTGGCCACCAACAGTGTTCAATCCACGATGGGGCTGACAAAACACGATACGCAGGCTTTGGCGCAGCACAAGGACCAGATTATCACCCAACCCGTTAAGTATTTAGATGTGAATCAGCTTAATAATAACCGGGTCGTACGGGTCACCGAATTGCCTAAGACCCAGAAGCTGAATCAGTTGCGGCTGGTTGCGGGGCGGTTACCCAAGGCGGCTAACGAGATCGTCCTGGATAACCAAGCCCGGCAGTTACAATCGAAACTCAAAGTTGGGGCCACTTATCGAATTGTGAGCACGAAGGCCCTGAATAAAAAGTTGACCCGCCAGACGTTTAAAATTGTTGGCTTTGTGAACTCACCGACTTACGTCGAAAATGCGAGTCGTGGGGTAACGAACGTTGGTAAGGGAACCTTGGATTATCTCGTGTACGTTCAACCGAAAACGTTGAAGCAGTCCGTTTACAGTAGAATCGATGTTCAGTTTAAGAACCTCACCAACGTCACGCCGTATTCGACGCAGTATCGGCGGTTAAACCGGCAGAATAAGGTGGCACTGAAACGCTGGTTAAAGCCCCAAGCTAAAAAACGGCAGGCGACTTTAAGGGCGTCAGCGAGCCGTAAACTAGCGCTGCTACAAACGGCGGTAACTGGTCTGCAGGCACAACTGCCAGCCAATGCGCCTCAACTGGTGGCGTTACAGGGTAAGTTAAAAGCTGCCCAATCCCAGGTTGCGGCAATTAAGACGCCGACTTATTTATACAGCGACCGTAATGATAACCCGGGTTATACCGAGTACCATGAAAATACGCAGCGGGTGGTCGCGTTATCCACCGTCTTTCCACTGTTCTTCATCGCAATCGCCGCGTTAATTTGTTTAACAACGATGACGCGAATGGTTGAAGAACTCCGGTTACAGATGGGGACCTTAAAAGCGTTAGGCTACAGCAATACTGCAATTGGCAGTGAATTCTTGATTTACGGGGGGCTCGCCGCATTGATTGGGACCGTCCTGGGGGTGGCCTTTGGGGTTAACTTCTTCCCACGGTTCATCGCGCAGGCGTACGGCAGTATGTATAATTTACCAGCTATTCATGTCCAATACCTCTGGACCGATATCTGGGTGGCGTTAGCGATTGCGTTAGTCTGCACGTTAGGAACGGCGCTCGTTGTTTTGCGGGTCGATCTGCGCAGTAACCCTACACAGCTACTTCAACCGAAAGCCCCTAAAGCGGGACAAACGTTATGGCTAGAACGCTGGCAAGGATTATGGCGCCGGCTAAGCTTTAACCATAAGATTACGTTACGGAATCTCTTCCGTTATAAACAACGACTGTTGATGACCGTGTTAGGTATCGCCGGTTGTATGGCGATGATGATTACGGGATTCGGGTTGAAGGATTCGATTGGCGATATCAGTACGAAACAGTTCAATGAACTGTGGCATTACGACGCGGTCGTCACGCGGAGCGGCAATGAAACGTCCGCGCAACGGCGCGCCTTGGCAAATTCGAACTTGTACCGGTCCGACCTAAAACTATTATCTAAACAAGTAACTATTCAAAAGAGTGGTGTCGCGGAGCAAACGGCCACGTTAGGCGTTCCCGCGCAAACAACGCAATTACAAAAGTTTGTTGTTTTACGCAACCGGAAGAGTCAGCGTGCGGATCATTTGAACGCGACGGGGGCGGTTATTGATGAAAAGCTGGCGAAACTCTATCACGTTAAAGTGGGTGACAGGTTAAACGTTAAGCTGGCTGGACAGGCCGCCAAGCCAATCAAAATCAGCGCCATTGCGGAAAATTACGTCAATCACTTTGTTTACTTGAGCCCAACCGCTTACCGCCGTGCGTTTGGTAAGCAACCCGTGTATAACGCAAACCTGGTTCAATTTAACCGGGCAAGCGAAAGCCGGGCCAACGGGTACGCCGACCAACTATTAAAACACGCGGGCATCTTAAACGTCACGTTAATGAGTACTGAAAAGAAGACGAACTTTAAGATGCTCGATAGTATGAACTTAGTCGTTTTAATCTTTGTTATTTCGGCGGGTGCCCTGGCATTAGTCGTACTTTACAACTTGACGAACATTAACGTGTCGGAACGAATCCGGGAACTCTCGACGATTAAAGTCTTAGGCTTCTATGATGGCGAAGTGACGATGTATATTTTCCGCGAGAATTTGATTCTCACCTTACTAGGGATCTTCTTCGGGTGCTTCTTAGGTGACTGGCTTCACGCTTACATCTTGCAAACCGCGGAGACCAACGCCTTAATGTTTTCACCGGATATTCACCCGCTGAGTTACGTTTATTCAGGACTGTTGACCTTAGCCTTTAGTTTGCTGGTCATGTTGTTAATGCACTGGAAGTTGAAACGAGTCAATATGTTAGATGCGCTAAAGTCCGTTGATTAGGTTAATTGGCTTGAACAACCGGTGTAAAAGTGCTGTAATTTAGGTAGAACGATTAAATTGATTATATCAGTTTATACAGAATGTTAATGGGGATGAAGATATGGATGAAACAGAACAAGCATTAACGGACATTGTGAAAATGAATACGGTGAACGACCATGAAGAATTGGTCGCTAACTACCTACAAAAACTATTTGCAGACCATGGAATTGAGTCTAAATTAGTGACGTATTCGCCAGGACGTGTGAGCTTAGTGGCTGACATTGGTGATGGTAACGGGCCTTTAGTTGGGTTTGATGGTCACGAAGATACGGTTGCATTGGGTGATGCCAGCAAATGGGCGTCCGATTCGTTATCCGCAACGATCAAGGACGGCCACTTGTATGGTCGGGGCGCAACGGATATGAAATCCGGTTTAATGGCCGGCGCCTTTGCGTTCATTCATTTGCATGATCAAGCCGTACCGCTCCACGGAACGTTGCGTTTTATGGCAACGGTTGGGGAAGAAAATGGTCATTTAGGTGCGGACCAGTTAGTTGAAATGGGCTACGCTGATGGCATGCAAAGTGTGATTGTTGGTGAACCTAGCGGCGCGGACAAGCGGCTGCTTGGTCAAAAGCAGATCCAAGCCATGCTGGGTATTGATGGTACAACGGCTGAAAAAATGGCCGCAGCCAATCCAACGGGCGAACAACACTTTATCGAGTTAGCGCATAAAGGGTCGTTGACGTATACGATTCATTCTCAAGGAGTCGCTGCGCACAGTTCCATGCCAGAACTAGGAAAAAACGCAATCGAGGCGTTACTGACTTTCTATCAGAAACAGGCGGACTATTTCAAGCAGCATACGGCAGCGGTCAACCCGGTACTAGGGCCAACCGTACCCGTCGTTACGCTGATTAATGGTGGCGAACAAATTAACACCGTACCGGCGAGTGCTGAAATGGGCGTTAAGATTCGGACGATTCCCGAACTCCGTAACGATAAGATCATTGCGGATGTACAGGCCATTATTGATGAATGCAATGCGAATGGGGCACAGTTGTCCATGGACATTTCCAGCAGTTTCTATCCGGTACACACACCGGAGGACGCGCCACTGATTCAAGCCGTAAAAGCAATTGGTGAAGCCGTGCTTGAACAACGGTTACCATATTTTGGGGCTCCTGGTGGCACGGACGCTTCTTCGTACATTGTTAAAAATGACAAAATGCAGATTGTCGTCTTTGGTCCCGGAAACATTACCGCGCATCAAGTAAACGAATACGTGGATTTGGATATGTATCATCGGTTTATTAAGTTATATGAACAATTAATGACCAAATTATTGGCCTAGAAAGAGTGCGGTAAAGGGCGATTAGTTTGTGAGCATTAACGTGAAATCAGCGATTATTCCTGGGTTTGGAATGGTCGCTGATTTTGGGTTAAGTGGAGCAAACTGCCCCTGTATCACACGTTTCGACCATAATAATAGGAAAAACCGTTCAAAAACATTTAATGTTTTTGAACGGTTTTCTTTACCAGATTATTTTGTTAGTAATTTTATTCCTGATGGCCAAAGCGTTGCAGGTAGTTGGCAAAATCTTCGTGGTCCTGAGTGACGCCAGCTTCCTTTTCTTCGTACCAATTGATTTTATCGTTCAAGATTTGCAAGTGATGTTGGACTTCCGTGAATTGAACCAAAAAGTCAGCTTTAACTTGTTTTAACAGTTCCAAACGTTGTGGAATTGTTTGATCCCCAGCGGCCCGCCAGACGACGTACTGTTTGAGTTCACTAATACTCATGCCGGTTCCTTTGAGGTGTAGCAAAAATTTGACCCAGTTAACGTCGGCTGCTTCGTAATAACGCCGGCCATTTGCTAGTCGGTGTGGTTCAATCAAGCCTTCATTTTCATAGTAGCGTAGCGTGGGTGCGCTGAGACCAACGGCTTTGGCGAAGTCGCCAATTGAGTAACGAACTTCCGTGACAGTTGCCATAGTAAGACCTACTTTCTTAAAGTTACTTTAACAATGATAATAGCACAAAAACTTATTTTAACAAATTTGAACTTTTGTGTTGACTTAAAGTGTACTTTAAGTTGTAATCTAAATTCATCGATTAGGAATTCAGTCATTTAAAGGAGAGCTTAAAATGGAAAAAGAAGCAAAAAGTGGCGTATTTGGCTTAGGTGAAGAGAACGTGGCTTATCAAAAATACTTTATTGGCCAAAGCTATTTGAATAGTTTAGCTGGTGGGGATGACATTGACGTGAACGTCGCCAATGTTACCTTTGAACCAGGATGCCGTAATAACTGGCATATTCATCACGATGGCTACCAAATTTTGTTAGTGACTGGTGGCGAAGGCTGGTACCAAGAAGCTGGGAAACCCGCACGCTTGTTACACGCTGGGGATGCCGTAACGATCCACGAAGGCGTTAAACACTGGCACGGTGCCACTAAGGATAGCTGGTTTAGTCACGTAGCAATTACGAAAGGTACGAGTGAATGGTGCGAACCCGTCGACGATGAAGCATACGCAAAATTAGGTTAAGGAGGAAGCAATTATGGCTGAAAAACAAACTGCAGGTCGCGATAACTTGGGACAATTAGCACCCAAGTTTGCGGAACTAAATGACGACGTCCTATTCGGTGAAGTGTGGTCGCGTGAATCCAAATTAAACTTACGTGACCGGAGCATGATCACGATTGCGAGCTTGATGACAAGTGGGAGTTTTCCACAGTTAAAAGCCCATTTTCAAATGGGAAAGGCCCACGGGATTACTAAGGACGAAGCGGTTGAAATTGTGACCCACCTTGCCTTTTACGCGGGCTGGCCTAAAGCGTGGTCCGCAATGGCGTTAATCAAAGAAGTTTACGGCGAATAAGGAGAAAATCAGTGACAGTTAAAGATAAAGTAATTGTGATTACTGGTGCCTCGTCTGGCATCGGTGAAACGACCGCCAAACTGTTAGCCAAGCACGGTGCAAAAGTTGTTTTGGGTGCACGGCGCGCGACACGTTTGCAGGCCGTAGTCGATGATATTCAAGCCGATGGTGGTCAGGCGGTCTACCAAGTAACGGATGTGACTAAACCAGCGGAAGTGCAACAACTCGTTCAACTCGCCCAAGATAAATTTGGCGGCTTAGACGTGATTTTCAATAATGCAGGTATCATGCCAACGTCCCCAATTAGTGCATTGCACACGGATGAGTGGAATCAGATGATCGACATTAATCTCAAAGGGGTCTTGAATGGCGTTGCGGCCGTAATGCCAATTTTCACCGCCCAAAAGCACGGTCAGATTATTACCACTTCTTCGGTAGCCGGTATTAAGAGCTTTGCAGGCTCAGGGGTCTACGGTGCCACCAAGTTTGCGGTTCGGAACTTGATGGAAGTCATTCGGATGGAAAGTGCTCAGGAAGGGACTAATATTCGGACGGTCAGTCTCTACCCAGCAGCTATCAATACTGAATTGTTGCACACCATCACAGATAAAACGGCCAAGCGCGACATGGATGCCTTTTATCAACAAGTCGGCATTGAACCATCGGCGGTCGCAAACGTGGTAAACTTTGCCATTGATCAGCCGGAAGATGTCAACGTTAATGAATTCACGATTTATCCAACTAAACAGGCTTAAATCAATAAAAGAACAGGCGCCAAAATTAGTCCTAGTGACTGATTTTGGCGCCTGTTTTTATTTGGCCTAAAGGTTGAAATGATTGTTGATGACATACTAGCAGTTATTTTTAAATTAGTCGCTCCGTCGGACAAAATCGGGTGCTGTGGGGGACGGCCCCAGCCACGGTGCGGTCTGGAACCTCGATTCAAAGCCGATAACCCACGTCTTTGAATCGCCCGGCAAGATTGGCATAAGAACCGTCTGCCAATCTTGCCGACACAGCACACCGACTTTGTCCGACTCCGCTAATCACGCTTTTTCGGTCGTTGATAATTTAACTTTGTTGAATGATCGGAGGTTGTCGCTGATAGCACCGGTCGTGATTGTGTTCTTAGGACGACGAATTTTTCGTCCTTAGAACACGGACGGTCTGGGACAGTTGCGTTCTTTGCAATTGTCCCAGACGAGAATCAAGACATTTTTCAGGCTTGGCCCGGTCCCACGACCGCGTGTTATCAGCGACAGCCGGATTAGATCATTAGTTAGAGAAAAAATACTTACTTTAAAGTAAGTCCTCGTTTTAGATTACCCCAGAAGCCGAGTTCGTCCGTCTGGAGCATTAAGCCACCGTAGATGCGACCAATGTAGGCCATGCTGCCAACGATCGTTGCAATCAATAGGAGCATTGAAATACCAGCTTGTAGGCCGGATGCGGTATTGTTGATTAAGCGCAACGGCATCAGGTACGACGAGAAGAACGGCACGTACGAGAAAATTCGGACAAACGTATTGGTGGGGTTACCTTGAAAGGCAAGCGCCACGGCAAAGGTAATCAGGTTGAGGTAGACGACTGGTTGTGACGCCTTACCAGCATCTTCGATTCGGGTCACGAGTGCGCCACAGAAAGCTGAAATAACGGTATACAACAGGACGGCCAGGAGGGCAAAGAGCAAGTTGATCGATAATAAATTATGCAAGACTTGGTTGATCACCCCGGTGTTTTGCGACCATAAGTTGGCCGTGACCCGGCTGTGTTGTGCGACCTGAACAATCACTGCGCCCCCTAAGAGGTAAATTAGGAGCTGGGTCACGATCACGAGTAAGACCCCGTATACTTTACCGTTGAAGTATTTCCGCGGTGTCGTGCTCGAGAAGATGACTTCCATGATCTTGGTCCCTTTTTCCGCGGCAATTTCTTGGGCCGTGATGGATGAATAGGTCGTTAAAATTAGGTAAACGAAGAAAACGATGATGTAGAAAGAAATTCGTTTAGCCAGTTTGTTCGTGGCGGTCTTCTTTTGTAACGATTGCTTAAATTTGGGTTGAACCGCTAAAGCACGGGTCTGATTGGGCGATAATTTAGCTAAACGCAGGTTCAAAGCCGTTTGGTTAGTCGCTAAGAACCGTTGGATTTTAGCTTGATCACCACTATTGACAGCGTCGGGTCCGTGAAAGGTTGCTTGTAATTGTTGGTCCTGCATACTCAAGGTCAGGTAGCCGTTGATGTCGCTCCGTTTAGTGGCCCGCTGCGCACTAGCGACGGTATCGTACTTATCAGTTGTCGCCACGCCACTACTTTGGATGAAGTTCGCACGGAGTTGCGTGTCCTTACTGATGACGGCGATATCGCTCTTGTTTTGATTAGGCACCGCTAAGTAGGAAAGCCCAAAGGACAGTCCAACGAAGAGGAAAGGCATTAAGACCAGCGTCAAGAAACTCCAAGATTTGACCTGACGCAGATAAGTTTCCAGTGTAACGATCCAGGTCTTATTCATGTGCGCCACCCCCTGCTTCTGTCCGGAAAATTTCATCCAGGGTTGGTGGTTGCTGGCTAAATTCAGGAACGTAATGTCCGGCCGTCACCGCGTCAAAAACGGCTGGGCCAACGTTGGCGTCGGCTAATTGCAGACGGTAACGTTGCGGACCAATCGTTTTGACACTCGTCACGCCGTTTAGCGCTGCTAGCTGGTCGCTGGTCCAGTCGGTGGTCAAGAATAGGCGGGTCCGGCCAAATTGTTGGCGGACATCGTCGATCGTACCCTTGAGTACGGCCTGCCCGTTGCGCAACATGACGAGGGCGTCGCAGATTTCTTCGACGTTACTCATATCGTGACTTGAAAAAATAATGGTTGCGCCCCGTTGTTTAGCGTCTAAGATAGCCTGCTTTAATAAGTCGGCGTTGACTGGGTCTAATCCGCTAAACGGTTCATCAAGGATAATGAGTTGTGGGTCGTGAATCAAGGTACAGATCAATTGGACTTTTTGTTGGTTCCCCTTTGAGAGCTTTTTAATGCGGTCACTGGGCTGTCCTTTGACAGCAAAGCGTTGCATCCATTCCTTGATCTTGGGCTTAGTAATACTAGCCGGTTGATTTTTTAAGCGTGCTAAGTAGACGATTTGTTGGGTAATGGTTAGTTTGGGCATTAGACTACGTTCTTCGGGTAAGTAACCAATTTGGTTATAGTCATCCGCAGTTAGTGGTTGCCCGTTCCAAGTAATTTGGCCGTCGAATGCGAGAAAGTTGAGAATACTGTGAAACGTGGTTGATTTACCAGCCCCGTTTTGACCGATTAAGCCCATGATTTCCCCGTCATGGACGTCAAACGAAACGTCGTTTAACGCTTTAACCGTGCCAAAGGTTTTACTGATGTGTGCTACCGATAGCATTGTGTCGCCCCCAATACATAGAATATGTTCATAATGGCATAACTCCGTAAGTCAGGCAAGTTTCCACTAATGTAGTGCGTTATTTTGCTCGAGGTCCAGTAGGGCCGTCTTCATCGGTAAACCACCCCGATAGCCACCTAACGTGCCATCCTTGCGTAAGACGCGGTGGCAAGGCACAACGATTAGGAGCGGATTTTTACCAACGGCACTCGCAATCGCGCGGACAGCGGTCGGCCGGTTTAAAGTGGTGGCTAATTCGGAATAGGTCACCGTTTGACCGTATGGAATTTGCTGTAAAGCGTGCCATACTTGCCGTTGAAGTGGGGTGCCGGACGTTTGGTCAAGGGGAAGGTCAAAGGACTGGGACTTGCCAGTTAAATAAGTGGCTAAGGCAGTTGCTGCGACTTGGTTAGCTTGTTGAACGATAATTGATGTCGCTTCAGGATAAAAGCGTTGGTATTCAGTTTTAGGACCGTCAGCACTTCCAACGAAGGCTAGACCTTGTTGGGTACTGCCAAGCCAGTAAGTCTGGTGATCAATGGTCGTTGAACTTAAAACGAGCTTCATAATAATGGCCTCACTTTGTTTGATTATCGTCAGTATAGCAGACAAAGTGAACGGCAATGTTTAAGAATCTTGCTTTTTAATGTGGGATAAGGTTATGCTGACAGAAAAGCGGTTATACTGCTGATATGGAGGTGAGTGCGATGGGACCAACTAAGTGTCAGTGGCAAGCCATTCAAACGAATGATGATCGTGCCGATGGCCAATTTTATTACGGTGTGATGAGTACGGGAATCTTTTGTCGCCCCAGCTGTAAGTCCAGATTGCCGTTACAACGTAACGTTCAAATCTTTGAAACGCCCACTGCAGCCGTTGAAGCCGGTTTGCGGCCTTGCAAACGGTGCCGGCCAACTGGTGACCTAGTTTCACCGGACGTTTGGGTAGCAGAAATCAAAACGATTATTGAACACCATTATGCGGAGAATTTGACTTTGACGGAACTGGCCTCACTAGCACACGGAGCGCCGTACTATTTGCACCACGTGTTTCGGCGGACAACGGGGCTGACGCCGTTAGCGTACTTGCAACAAGTTCGACTTCGGCGTGCGCAGGAATTGCTACGTACAACCACTTGGACCGTACGGGAGATCGCACAGCGGTGCGGGTTCCGTTCGCCAAGCTATTTCAGTACGCAGTTCAAAACGTCAATCGGTCAGACGCCGCGTGAGTTTCGGGAAAAGTAAGTAGCCTAAAAATAGGCGGTCAGAAATTGTGTGAGAAGGTTCTATCTTTTTAGCCGAAACGTGGGCAAAAAGGCAGTTTGTTCCGCTTAACCCGGAATCAGGGACTATTCCAAACCCGGGAATAATCCCTGATTCCACGTTAATGCTCACAACCTATTCGCCTTTTTGCCCACTCTAAAAAAAGAGACACCAATAAATGGCATCTCAGTGATTTTACGTATTTATTTAGTACCAGCCATTATTGAGCCAGAACGTCTTAGCGGCGCTCCATGAACCGTAACGGTTTTGAACGTACGTATTGGCAGTAGCTTCCTGATTAGCAGGGGAGTAATCGCCGTTTAGCAACGATTTAGTTAATTGATACTTACCATAGAATTGACCGTTAGTTGCGGTGTAAGAACCACCTGATTCGTGAGAAGCAATCCATGCTTGGGCTGCTGATTCTGACGTATCAGTCGTTGCCGTAGTCGTCGTGGTAGCAGCTGGCGCTTTGGCCTGACTCGTCGCGGCTGAACTAGTGCTTTGGCTAGTTGGTTGACTGGCAACACTAGTCGTTGAGCTAGCTTTAGCTTGGCTCGTTGCACTCGCTTGACTAGTAGCACTTACTGGTGCAGTACTAGTTTGACTAGCACTTTGCTGAACGGCCTTTGGTGCTTGGCTTGCGCTACTGCTAGTAGCACTGGTTGAACTGGCCGACTTCGCTTGGCTAACAGGTGCTTGACTTGCCGTGCTTGTTACTGAAGTGGCGCTAGCTTGACTGGTACTGCTACTCGTAACGCTAGTTGAGCTAGCCGACTTCGCTTGGCTAGCTGGCGCCTGACTGACCGTTTGTGTCGCTGAAGCTGCACTAACTTGGCTAGTACGACTGCTGCTGGCAACGCTGATCGTTGATGCGGCACTAGTTTGGCTAGTTGCATGCTGAGTAGTTGTCGTCACAGTCTTAGTACTGCTACTGTTCGAAGTTACCGGTGTCGTACTAGTTTTGGCACTAGCTGGCGCGGTTGTAACGGCGCCCATTGGGACGACTGCGTGCGCCGTCGTTTTCTTAACCACGTGACGGGTGTTAACGTTAAGTTTGTCACCAACGTAGATTAAGTTGACGTTCTTTAAATGGTTAATTTTTTGAATCGCTTTAACGGTCGACTTATGTGTCACGGCGATTTCGCTAACCGTATCACCGGCTTTGACAGTCACCGTGTCAGCCTTAGCAGCGGTCGTGCCGAGGGCGATCGCGCCAGTTGCGGCTAATGATGATAATAATATGTTTTTAACTTTCATACGGATGTTCACTCCCAGTATTTAAATGTATTCACCTTGAATTTTAACATTTAGGGCGCAATTAGTTAAGCGGTAACAAGTATTATTAATCAACTTAGTGAACAAAGTTAGTAAAGAAGACTCTGTGTACTAAATGGACTAATTAGTAAATAGTATAATTAGTTGAAAGTAGTCGTTAATTTTGGCGATGGGAAAGTAAACGCTCAAATTGGGTTAATAAGACTGATGAAATGGTAAAGTCTGTGAGTAAATTACAAACCGGGTGCCCGAAGTTTGCTATAATCATAGGCGTCAGGCACATTGTGGACACGAGGGAGCGAAATTTATGTATTATTTTGTTAATACCAGTATTAATCCCAAAAAATCAGGGATCGAACACGCTGAAATGAAGCGGCTAGCACTTTTTAATCAGCATCAGGTGCCCGCTAAAATGGTGACGCGTTTCTTTTCATTGTCACTACATAAAACATTAAAAGACGCCGGTATTGCGGAAGCTAATCAGATTAACTTATTTGATTACTTACAACAATCATCGGATTTTAAACCAGTTAAGTTTACGATTGAAGATTTACACTTAGCTGACGATTTACGAATTGAAGCGGATGGGCGCAATTACATTGTTTATCAGCGTGATCAGTTGTTGATGCGTATCAATACGTTTGCCAACACGCAAAAACAATTGAACAACGTTCAGTACTATGACCAAAAAGGAAAGTTGGTCAAGACAGACTGGTACGATACGCGTGGGTTCAAAGGACTAGAACAGTTTTACACGTTTGATGGGCAGGTTGCCAGTGAACAAGTCTTTGATCCTGAAGGTAACGTGGTGTATCAGACGTTTCACATGCCAGACCGGCAAAGCCAAGTTCAAAATTCACTGTACCGGTTTGTGAACTATCACGGTCAGGATTGGTCGTTTACGGGTGAAACGGCGATGACGACGTTCTTCTTAGATGAATTAAATCGGGAAACCCCCGGTGCGGTATTCGTCATTGACCGGACTTACGAACTCGCTTATGCGGCTTTAAATATGCAGACCAAGGCCTTCAAGGTAATGCATCTGCATAGTAACCACGTGAATGACCCGGCACATCCGCAGACCGCCACTTTGAACTTTAATTATGCCTATGCGTTGCATAACTTATCTCAGTGGAACGGGGTGATTGCGTCAACGGAACAACAAACGCAGGATTTCGTGGCTCGTTATGGAAACAAGCCGGCAACGTATGCGATTCCGGTGGGGATTGTTCCCGACGCGACCTTAAAAGCCAGACACCCAGCTTGGAAGACGCGGACGCCCGGTAAGATTATTTTTGTGGCGCGCTTAGCGGAAGAAAAGCAACAAGACCAAGTGATTCGGGCGTTCAAACAGGTTCGCCAAACGGTGAAGAATGCGACACTGGATTTCTGGGGCTACGCCAACGGGGATACTGGCAAGAAATTAAAACAATTAGTCACGGATCTGAACTTAACGGATAGCGTGACGTTTAACGACTACACGACTGATTTGACGAGTGTGTATAACCACGCCCAACTCGCGATGCTAACGTCGCGGGCGGAAGGCTTTGCTTTAGCACTTCTAGAAGGCCAGGCCCACGGTGTACCGCAGGTGGCGTATGACGTTAAATACGGCCCCCGGGATATTATTCGGGATGGTCAGGATGGGATTTTAGTTCCCGTTAATAATGAAGCTGCGCTAGCGACTGCAATGATTGACTTATTGAGTGATTCTGACAAAAGTCAGGCGTTCAGCAAGCAAGCTTATGAAGATGCCAAACGGTACGGAACAGACGCGGTCTGGCAACGGTGGGAACCATTGATGGCAGCAGCTAAGGCGTTTTACCAAACGGAAGGTGGGGAAGCATAATGTATTTTTTTGTTAATCAATACGTGATGGCCTTAAATTCCGGGGTGGAACACGCGGAATTTAAGCGACTGCAATTATTTAAAGAACACCAAACACCGGCGCAACTGGTCACGCGCCAGTTTGATGGGTTGTTACATCAAAATATGCGTCGGTTTAACCTGGAAGACAATCAAATGGCGAACCTCTTTGATTTCTTTCGGGGAACGGCCACGTTTGAACCGCGCGTTTTGAAGATTGAAGATTTAAATTGGCCGGGGGCTTACGAAATTAAGCCTAACCCGAACGTGAGTGAAGTGCACGCCGGTGACCGGTTGATTGCTAAAGTTCACTTTGTCCCAAGCACGGTTGGGCACGTTTATTACGTTGAAATCTTTGATAAGTTCAATAACCGGGTCCAACGAACTGATTATGACGAACGGGGATTCAAAGCCCGGGATCAATTTATTGCACCGAATGGTGAAGCAGTAACGGATATCTTTTATCGGCCGGACGGGAGTCGTTTTGCGGAACAATACTACGCACATGACGGTAACGGTGCAAACACGGTTTCGATGTGTAAGTTGATTGGGTACCAAGGCAAAGACTATTACTTTAATGGTGAATTGGAATTTTACCGGTTCTTCCTAGATGAATTAAACCGTGCTAATGGCGAAAATAACGTCTTCATTGCGGACCGACCTTTAGCCGCACAGTGGCCGGTTATCAACATGCAAAGTAAGGCTCAGAAGTACTTATGGTTACCAACTCCACATACGGTCAACCCTCAGGACCAGGTCTATGCTAATTTGAATAACGCCTACGTTTATGGGATTCATGAGTACCTAACGTCCTTAGACGGGGTCATTACTAGCACACCGCAACAGCGTGATGATCTCAGTAAGTGGTTAGGCGGCAAGCCTAAACGACCAATCCGGGCAATCTCAGCTGCGGTTGTTTCTAAGGAGCAAGCTAGTCAGCCACACGTTGCCATGAGTGCGCGGCGGCCCCACCAAATCATTTATACTGGGCGCGTTGATAATGAACGACGGGTTGACCAAATTATCACGGCTTTCTCACAAGTTCGACGCCGGATTAAGGACGCAACGTTACTGATACACGGGTACGGTGGTGCCGTTGATACGCTTAAAGAACAGGTGAAAAAGCTCGATTTAGACGGTGCGGTGACCTTTGCGGGTTACCAAGTCGACTTGCAACAGGACTACAATCTGTCGGGGGCTTACGTTTACGCTGGGGAAAGTGACGCGCAACCCTTATCGTTAATTGAAGCACTAAGCCACGGAATTCCGGCCGTTGCGTACGATATCAATTACGGTCCCAAGGATGTTATAAAAGATGGCCGTAACGGATACTTGGTTAAGAACGGCGCGGTCAATCAACTCGTGACCGCCTTAACGAAGGTTCTAGAAAATCCACAACGACAACAAAAAATGAGTGATGCGGCGTACCGTAGTAGTGCGCAGTATAGTAGCGATGCTGTCTGGAAACAGTGGCAAGTTATCGTAAAAGATTAGCTTAGAATAAATAAATAAGGCCCATCAGAAATTCACCCGTTTCTGATGGACCTTATTTGTTTTGAACTAGTGCCACCGTTGTAAGTAGTTGGTGATGACTTGCTGGATTGATTCTAAATCAGTGTTGGGCTGCGTTTTTGTCAGTAGAAAGAATCGCCGTTGATAATGATCACTTAAATGTTCAACGGGGACCTGGTCGGTTAAGACGTGTCGTGAAATGATCGATTGACCGACGCCTTGGTCCAGTAAGTCCGCAATCACTTGATTACTGTGAATGACCATGACCTGTTGGGGTTGAACGTTACGGGCCTTTAAAAAGGCGTTGGTGTAGTGGCGAACGCCAGAATTCGGTTCGCGTAATAGCCAGAGGGGACTGTCGAAGTTACCCGCGTGGACGAGTTCATCGTGTCCGAAGGCGAGGCGGTTTAAGTTGTCCGTGACCAGCGGTTTTTCAACTAGGCCAAAATCCAGTTTATGCTGGGACATCGCCGTTAAAATTTCTGCTGAATTGGCTAGGCTGACCTTGAAATCAAAGTGCTCACCGTATTCTGCCAGTGTTGCTAATAATCCCGGAAGAATCAGGTTTCCCGTGGTGTGGGAGGCGCCGATACGGCACGAAATTTTGACTAATTGGCCAGTCGCGCGGACGGCCGCTTTAGTCGTATCCCAAGTTTCAAGTAACTGCTGCGCTTGCCGGTACAGCAGTTTACCACTCGCCGTTGGCACGATTTCTTGACGGCCGTTTCTAGTGAACAGGGTGGTGTTCAGTTCAGTTTCTAACTGTTTGATCTGAGTCGAAACGGTTGGTTGTGAAATGAAGAGTTGCGCGGCGGCGTGTGAAAAATTACGGGTCTCGTATACGATTCTAAATGTCTGTAATTGTTTAAACATAGTGTTTTCCTCACTATTCAGTGTCGGCCAAGCTGGAGTGTGGCTGAGCCTTGATTTATTATTACGATTATTAATAGTAACTATCATAATAATTTATTTCTCAAATGTAAATCATTTCCGTATACTAAAAGTTATCGAAGAAAACGGGAGTGAATCAAATGACGGTCAAAAGGATCTTACCAGGCTTAGGCATGAGTGTCGTGATTGCAATTATTAGTCAATTCTTGGCACAATATATTCCAGCATTGGGCGCAGCCACGATTGCGATTTTATTAGGAATCGTTGGTGGAAATACGTTTTTGAAACAACCACAACTTAATCGGGGGACTAAGTTTGCGGAAAGTAAGTTATTGGAATACTCCGTAATGTTGCTCGGGGCAACGATGACGGTCCAGACCATCGGCAAAATTGGTGGCTGGGGCGTGGGGTTCATTTTGATTCAAATGACGATTACGATCGTGGGCGCACTCTGGCTCGGTAACCGCTTAGGGTTTAGTCAAAACATGCGATTATTAATGGCTGGTGGGAACGCCGTCTGTGGGTCATCCGCGATTGCGTCGATTGCACCAGTCATTGAAGCTGATGAAGATGATAAGGGAACGGTCATCACCTTAGTTAACCTAATGGGGACGGTCTTAATGTTGACCTTACCACTATTAGGGGGCGCCGTCTTTGGCGGAAGCGTCATCTTGAAGGGGGCCTTGATTGGTGGGACGTTGCAATCAGTAGGTCAGGTGGTTGCTGCTGCTAGTATGGTCAACCAAACGACGGTTCAATTTGCCACTATTTTTAAAATTATGCGGATCATGATGTTAGTTGTCGTTGTCTTAATCTTTGGCCGGCTTCACAAACGAACGATTGAAAATGAATTGGCCGAAGACGCTGAAGTTAGCGGTAATGGTAGTGGTCACTGGTTACCATGGTACGTTGCGGGATTCCTGATTCTATGTGCCCTCAACAGTTTAGTGACCTTGCCAGCCATCGTGGGTGCGACTGCGCACACGATTAGTAGTTGGTTTGAAATCACCGCATTAGCTGCAATTGGCTTGCGGTTGAACCTGGCTAACTTTTTGAAGGCCGGAAAACGCCTCGCATTATACGGATTAGGAGTTGGGACGATTCAAGTTGTGAGTGCCCTAGCTTTAATCACGTTATTATTACGACATTAAGCATTTTTAACTAAAAATTAGTCGCTTGTAAGTTATTCCGGTTGCCACTGATGACATGCGCTCGTGGGACCGGGGCTAGCCTGGGGATCGGTCTAGTCCCTCGCCCGGAACAATTGCAAAAGACGCAATTGTCCCGAACCGTCCGTGGGGTAGGCCCGGCAAAAAGCGCCGCGCCAACGCCACCAGCACGACCGATGCCATCAGTGGCAACCTCCGAGCATCCAACTAAAATAACGATAGTAAGACTATTGTTAGTGGAGTCAGGTGAGTCCTTGCGGTGCAATTCAAATACGTGGGTTATCGGCTTTGAATTGAAGTTCCAGACCGTCAAGTGGCTGAAACATCAAACTTGACCAATTTATTTTAAGACAATCTTAGCGTAGCCGGCAGAGTCAGCGGCCGTGTCGGCACTGTTAGCTGGCGTTTCTTGCCAGGTTACAGTGCGGGGCGACTTGAAAGACTCGTCCTTTGAGGCTTTCAAGCGAGGCGGAAGACCGCTCTTTTGGCTGTAGCCGACCCCACGGCCCACTGATTCTGCCGGCGAAGCGCTGAAAAATACTAATCTTCTAACGATAAGTAGTGCCATGGCAATGATTGAACTAGTTCTAGCATTTTCAATCTTGAGATTATTAAATAAAAAGAATTGGTTTGAGAAATTTTCTCAAGCCAATTCTTTTTTACTGTGATTTAGTTTTTAGCTTTTAATGTTACGGTGGTCCATGACGTTGGAATCGTGAAGACGTAATGTCGACTGACAACCGCAGCTTTGCCGGCGCCTAAGTGGAACAACGTCTTGACCGCGTGGTTGCGATATTCCCAGCGCGTTGTGGCAATTTGGACCTGCGCTGCCGTGCCGGTCGTGACCTTAGTCGTGGTCGTCGCGTCCGCCACCGTATGACTAGGCTTAGTAGCGTTAGCGACCCGGTAAATGATCGTTTTTTCGGAACCAGTGCCAAGGGGCTGGTTGAGTAATGCGGCACGTTGCGAACGCACGGGCACTAAATCTTCAATCGTGGTCGTGGTCACTTGGTGCATCCCCCAGTGAGCGGTATCGTTACCCGCTAAACCGATGAGACTGCCCGCGATAAGGATAAAACTAATGGCAATGGTAACGTTACGGGTCAGACTAGCGTGGCCGAAAATCATGGCTCCGGCGAAAACAAACGTCGCTAAAATTAAAAGAAGAATGATCATGCTGCATCGTCCTCCCGTTCAACCTTGATAGAGTGGTGTGCTTTTAATAAACAACTTAAAATAAAACCAAAGGCACAAAAGATCAGTGACACGATGAAGGCCATGTGGTAACCGGTCAACGTCGCGCTGATGGTAGCTGATTTATATTTCAAAGGTGCCGATGTGAGCATGTGCTGGCTAGGTAAATTCCATTTAGAAACACTGGAATAGACACTAATCAGCACGGCCGTTCCCATGGAAGCAGCGACTTGCCGTAACGTGTTGTTAGCGGCCGTCCCGTGAGAAATCAAGTTAAATGGTAAGGCGTTGATCCCAGTAGTTGTCACGGGCATGGTGACCATGGTTAAGCCAAACATCCGGATCGCATAGACAACGATAATCCAAAGAATCGGGGTCGTTGCGCTAATGGATAGGAAGAAGGCCGTTCCAGTTGTTAAGAGCAACATCCCGGTCATGGCTAAACGGCGTGCACCGATGTGGTCAAAAATGCGGCCGGTAATGGGACTCATAATCCCCATCATGATGGCACCGGGCAGCAGAATGAGTCCGGAATCCATTGCGGAGCGTCCTAAGACCGTTTGAATATACATTGGTAGGATCATTTCGACCCCCATCATGGCCATGTAGGCGAGGGCGGTCAGAATAGCGGATAAGGTGAACGCTGGAATTTTAAAGACTCGGAGTTCCAATAATGGCTGTTCCATATGCAATTGACGGTAAACAAACAAACCGATAAAGATGATTCCAATAATCAAAGTGGCAATGACGACGGGGTCGCCCCAACCGGATTCACCGACTGAAGAGAAGCCGTACAGCATACTCCCAAAACCGATGGTGGAAATCAGAACTGACCACCAGTCGATGGGTTGTTTAGACGTTGGGAGAACTTTGCGGAGTGTGAAAAATGAAATAATAATGACGGCTAAGTTGATGGGCATAATGAATAAAAATAGTGCACGCCAATTATAGTTGTCAATAATCCATCCAGATAATGTCGGTCCAATTGCGGGTGCTAACCCAATAACGATCCCAGCGGTTCCCATGGCAGAGCCCCGTTTTTCTGGCGGGTACACTGACGACATGATGGTTTGGAAAACTGGGGCGGAAATACCAACCCCCATCGCCTGAATCATCCGGGCAATCAGTAACATTTGAAAATTGACGGAGAGGTAGGCCAGAATGGTGCCCAGTCCGAAAATGACCATTGCAGCTAAGTACAGGTACTTGGAGTTGATCCGTGTCAGCATCCAAGCGCTGACGGGAATCATGATTCCCATGATCAGCATAAAACCAGTGGTTAACCACTGCACAGCGTTTGCCGAAATATTGAAATAGTTCATTAACGTTGGGAATGCAGTTGTTAACAAAGTTTGGGTAATAAAAGTGCTAAAGGTTCCGACTAGCAGGGTTAAAACTAACCACGTGCGGTGGTACGGTTGACCGTTAGCATCTAAGGGTAAGGTGGAATTGTTGGTTGGCATAGTACCGTCCTTTCATAAAATAATTTATAAAACACAATTAATAAGTATAACACGATAACTATACCAATCACACATATATGCCTTGGTAACAGAAAATGACAGCGCCTAAAAACTAGGCCAATTTTAAAAAAAGCGCTGTGCTAAAATAATATTGAGTACATGAAAGGTGATTGAAAATGATGAAAAGTAACTATTTAACGTTTGATTGTTACGGCACTTTAATCAACACCGATCCGGTATACCAATGGATCGAAAATTTAGCGTTAGCTGCGGGGGTAGATCCGCAGGCCGTTAGAAACGCATATGCATCTTATGAAGATGACCCGGTCAGCGTTCACCCTTACTTGGACTTTGCTGATTTAGTGCGGGAAAACTTAAAACACTTAGATGGTATGTTTGACCAAGAACACTTTTTTGAAAGCCACTACGTCGAAGGGCTACAAATTCAACGTCACTTGTTGCCTTATCCTGACGTTGTGTCGACGCTTCAAGATTGGCATGATCAGGGCTATCAGCTGATTATCATGTCCAATTCTTCGTGGGACATCATGTCCGCCAATTTAGCGGCGCTAAAAGTCCCGTTTGACGCGGTCATTACCGCCGAAGATGTTCAGGCGTACAAACCCGATTTGAAATTTTTCAAGGCCGTTCAGAATCAGTTCGCATTCACACCAGCAAACCACTGGCACGTCGCACGGGGCTACGACTCCGACGTTGTACCTGCCGAACAGATGGGATGGCCAATGCTGTGGATCAATCGCGGTCAGGAAAAACCAAGTCGTACTGAACAGCCAACGCACACGGTGGCGGATTTGGCTGCTGCAAAGGCGTGGATTGGGTAATGATGGCTACGCGGATTTTACCAGTGGACCAGCAGCTTAAGCACTGGTTGATTATCAGAGTTGAACAGGCCTTTTGATGACAATCCTCGTTGATGGTCGTGTTGTTAACTTGAAAGGACCTAATTGTGAAAAGTAAATCTTTAAATCGAAGTACCGTCTTACTCATGGCGGTTTCGGCCGCCATCGTTGTGGCCAATATTAACTATATTCAGCCGATTGAAGCGGACATCGCACGGCAGTTTAATTTAGCGAATGCCGTTGTGGGTGCTGTTGCCATGCTAACGCAGCTAGGCTACGCATTTGGACTATTATTGATTGTCCCAATGGGTGACATTATGAACCGACGAACGCTGATTTTGCGGTTGCTCGCCTTAGCGATTTTATCAGCTTTGTTGGCCTTCATGGCGCCAAATATTTGGGTGTACGCAGCGGCCAGCTTACTGATTGGGATCACGTCGGTGGCACCGCAAGTCATTATTCCGTACGCTGGTTTTCTAGCGCCACAGGGGCAACGAGGCCGGGTACTCGGCAATATCTTAAGTGGGCTACTCGTTGGGGTGCTCCTCTCAAGAACGGTCAGTGGAGTGCTCGCCAGTGTGTTACCGTGGCAAGACGTTTACCTGATTGCGGCGGTCATGATTGCCTTGTTGGGGATTGTTTTAATTAAAAAACTGCCACGGGACCCAGTGACGACCCACACGACGACGTACCGGTCGATGATCAAAACGGTTCCCCAACTGGTGAAGCAGTATCCCGTGTTGCGAGCAGCGGCCGTGAATGGGTTTGTGTTGTTCGGCGTTTCCAACATTTTCTGGGCGACCTTAGTCTTTTACTTACAACACCAGTATGGCTGGGGCAGTCGTGAAGCCGGATTATTAGCTTTACTTGGCGTGACCGGCGTGTTGGCCGCACCGCTGATTGGCCGGTTAGCTGACCAGTTCCGTCCGCGGACGATCATTGGCCTGGGACTAGTCTTGTCAACGGTGGCTTACGTCGTTTTCATTCTGTTTGGAACCCGCGTTGCCGGTCTGATCGTCGGCATCGTTATTTTAGACTTAGGAACGCAATTTGGGCAGGTCGCGAATCAAACCCAGATTCAAAACATTGCGTCCAATACTAGCAGTCGGTTTAACTCGGTCTTTATGTTTGGCTACTTCATGGGTGGCGCGCTCGGGTCATTTTTCGGTAACCTATTATGGGACGTTGCCGGCTGGTACGGGGTCTGCGGCTTGGGCTTTGTTGTATTAGTAATCGGGTTTTACGCCCACTTTATTCACTATCCGCACGTAATTGCTAAAAAGAAAAACAGAACGCAAACTAATTAAAATAGTCTCAATAAGGAGTTTGCGGCAAAATTAAAAAAGCCAATCAGAAAAATTTCTGGTTGGCTTTTCCTGTTGTTAGGGTCGAAACATGCTCGCAAACTAACCGCCTTTGGCCCACCCTAATGTAGGTTCATCAAGGCAAAAACAAGTGGAATCGAAACAACGCTTAAGATGGTTGAAATACTCATCAACGCAACGGCTGGACCGGGGTTGCCGTGAACCTTTAGTGTGAACAAGACCACAATTCCGGCTACCGGACAAGCGGCCATCAAAACGGTCGTAAATAGGGGCACACCGGTAATCCCCATAAATTGGAGTACCACGATGGCTAGGTAAGGGAATAAGAAGTTGCGCAGCAATAGGACGCCCCATAACCGTTTATCCAAAGTCTCGCGGTTTAGTTTGACGTCGGCCAAGCTGTTCCCGATGACAATCATGGACAGCGGGGTGTTGATCGAACTGACGTAGGTCACGGCACTGTTCGCAATCGATGGTAAGCGGACGGAGGTCATAAACAAAATCAGACCAACAATAATTGCAATGATGTTGGGATTTAAGACAATTTGTTTGAGATTCTCTTTGCGACTACCTTGGTTACCCGTAAATAAGGAAATCCCGTGGGTCCAACTAAAAATGTTGAAAGCGGCCAGTGAGGCAACCGCAAAAAAGACCCCGGTGGAACCGAATAGTGAGCTGGTTAGTGGGATGCCCATAAAACCAGCGTTGGAATAGACGGACCCGTAGCGCATGATGCGGCGCAAGTTGGGATCGGCGACGCGTTTAAATATTAATTGAGTGATTAAAATCATAATGACATAGATAATGACAATTCCTAAAATGACCCGCCCCAACATTTGCAGCCGATCAGCTGAGAATGTTTTTTCAAACGCGTTGATAATCAAACAGGGTGAGACCACGTAAAGTAAGATGTTGGTGAGATCCGTTGAAGTTTGGGCGTGCATGAACCCAATCTTGTTGATCAGCAGACCGACCAGCATTAAAAGAAACATTAAAATAATTTGATTCGTTAATTGTGCTAGGTTCATAGGCTTCAGTCCAATAAATTAGAATACTCTCATTATTGGGGCTAAGCTGATTTAATGTCAACGCATTTTATAGGTGAAAGCGTTTTTAAATTCACTTGTCTAACCTGCATGGTGGCTTGCTTGTACCACGTCGACGTGGTGTTTGAGGTTTGGAAAGACGTGCGTATCGGACCAGCCCATGATGGCGCCCTGAGCGACCAAGGCGAAGACGGTCCCAATCCCAATAGCGTGCAGTTGGCCGGTGGCAATAAAGGAAATAATAATAATCAGCACTGGTGGCAAGTAGCTGGCCCATTGCGCAATGATGGCTGATCCGTGTAAAAAGCGGAAGCGTAAGATATAGGACAAGTCATCGTTAGGGTGCTGGATCAGGTTACAACGCTGGTAAATGGAAACGGCGGCCGCAACGGCTACCAGACCGACAAAGTTTAAAATCAAGCGTGCGGTAAAGGAAAAGTTTGGCACGCCCAGCCACTGCCAAAAGTAGCCAATAAATTCAACTAAATAACTAAATGGAATAATGTACAGCAGGTTTGAGATGAAGCGCCGACGGTCAAAATGGCCCAGTAAGAGCTGGTTCAAGAGGGTCACGACGATGCCGTAAAGCAATAACGTCGTTCCCAGTGGAATTTGAATCCAGTTCGACAGGTTGACGCTGGACCCTGTCCAAACGGCACTGCCGAGGTCGGCGGAAATGGTTAGGGCGTTACCCGCGGAGTTGAGCAGGATTGAAAAGACGAGAAAAAAGAAGCGTTGGCGAAAATCAACGATATTAAACACGGTAGAGTTCCTTTCGAGATGACTTGAATAACCTCATTATAGCGGTTTTACCAAGTGACCGTCACGGCTAGATAAATGAAAATGTGCTATACTTGTTTCATAAATTAATAATTCGGTTGAAGGGCACTTCAAGAATTCGGACTGTTTTTGGGTTGGACAGTCGTTTTCTTGGCGCGCCCTTTTTTAGGAGGCAACATGGATTTTATTGGAAGTTTGAGTTTAATATTGATCGTGACGGCGTTGGCTGGGCACATCAGTGTACGGATGGGATTACCCGCCGTAATTGGCCAGCTAATTAGTGGGATCGTTTTAGGGCCAGCCGTACTAGGGTGGGTGACGGCCACTAGTTTTATTAAAGACTTTGCGGAACTCGGTGTAATTATTTTGATGTTTATGGCCGGGCTAGAAAGTGATTTGCAATTATTAAAAAAATATTGGAAACCAAGCTTGCTGGTTGCGGTTTTAGGTGTGATTTTGCCAATTGGTGTCATCGATTGGTGTAGTCAGTTATTTCATTTAAACAGTACGGAAAGCCTCTTTTTAGGCGTGACGTTTGCTGCCACCTCGGTCTCGATTTCAGTAGCTGTTCTGAAGGAACTTGGCGTTTTGGATGGCAAGGAAGGCACGACGATTTTAGGAGCGGCGGTGGTCGATGACGTGCTCGCCGTTCTAATCTTGAGCTTGATGATCAGCTTATTTGGAAATGAAGTTAGCGGGGGCGGTAACCACGCTTCAACTAGTTTGGCAGTCTCACTGACGATCCAACTGGCGTTCTTTGTCGCTTTGTATTTCGTGGTCAAATGGTTAGTGCCGCACTTGATGTCCGTCGGGAACGCGCTGTTAGTGCCGACCTCGGTGACCTTAATGTCCTTAGTGATTTGTTTTGGCTTATCCTACCTAGCGGACATGATTGGCTTGAGCGCCGTCATTGGGGCGTTCTTTGCCGGAATTGCGGTGGGGCAAACGGACTACCATGAGATTATTGACGAGCATATCCAGCCAATTGGGAATGCTGTTTTCATTCCCGTATTCTTCGTTAGCATCGGCTTAAATATGTCATTTAAAGGTTTCCTGAGTGACTTCTGGTTTATCGTGGTCATTACGATTGCAGCCATTTTGACGAAGCTGATTGGTGCTGGCATTGGTGCTAGGATGGTGGGCTTTAGTTGGCTTAGTGGTTATGAAATTGGGGCCGGAATGGTTTCGCGGGGTGAAATGGCCCTGATTATCGCCCAGATTGGTTACCAAGGAAAACTATTGTCGGAAAATCGTTATTCAGCGGTTATTACAGCAATTATCTTAACAACGTTAATTGCGCCAATCCTACTACGACACGCCGTCAAACGGATGAAGTTAAGCGAGGCGTCGTAAAAAAGTAGTAGCATCTAAAAATGGTTCTACAGAAATCAGTGAAAATTTCTGTAGAACCATTTTTTTGAGACTTTTTTTCTAGTTAACTGAAGGTTGAAAGTTAAATTTAAGGATTAAGTATTGTTGCATCAGCACTAAGCCCATGAAAATTAGCTACTTGTAAACTATTCCGGTTGCCACTGATGACATGCGGTCGTGGGACCGGGTCAAGCCTGAGGAGCGGTCTTGCCCCTCGCCTGGAACAGTTGCCAAATGCGCAATTGCTCCAGACCGTCCGTGGTTTAAGCCCGGAAAAATCACCGGCCTAAGACCACCTTCACGACCGATGCCATCAGTGGCAACCTCCGAGCATCCGATGGAAGTTACATTTATCATAGACAATTGCCAGCTATGTTGAGGTTGCTATCAAACTTAACCGGCTTGTTTTAAAGCAATCTTAGCGTAGCCGGCAGGATCGGTGGACCGTGTCGGCACTGTTTTCTGGCGTTTCTTGCCAGGTTACAGTGCGGGGCGACTTGAGAGACTCGTTCTTTGAGGCTTTCAAGCGAGGCGGAAGACCGTTCTTTGTCTGTAGCCGACCCCATGGCCCACTGATTCTGCCGGCGAAGCGCCGAAAAATACTAATTTTCTAATGATAAGGAGTGCTATGGCAACGATTGAACTAGTTTTAGCACTTTCAATCTTTAGCTAGTTAAAACGTGCGTTGCAACCTATTTGCCTTTTTCCCCATGCTGTTTTCGATAGTGGACTTCCGCTAATTGCCCGTATTGATTGGTAGCTACGAGTTCGAAGCGTTGCTGATGATTAATGGTCGTAAATAACGGAATGCCGCTACCTAGGATAACGGGCGCGATTTGGATGAACATTTCGTCGATGAGGTTAGCTTCCAGTAATGGCATTAAAATACCGGCACCACCGACAATCCAAATGTTTTGGCCCGCTTTTTGACGTAGTCCCTGAACCAACTCAGTGACGGCAGCGTTGGTGAATTGCGTGTGGTCGTCACCGGGATGTGGGGCGGAGGTCATCACGATACTTTGCGTGTCAGGATTAAACGGATTGATCAATTGATCAGTCGTTTGCTCCATGGTGTACTCATAAGTATGGCGCCCCATAATGGCGGTGTCCACTTGTTGCATGAACGTTTTGGTTGGCGCTTCGTCCGCACCACTAGTCTGGAAAAGCCAGTCTAGCCGATTATCCTTAGTAGCGAGATAACCGTCGATTGAGATTGCCCCATAAAATTGTACTTTACGCATGGTATGACACCTACTTCTAGTCTTTTTAATAGTCACATTGTACCATGATTACAACTTACGATTATGAGAAATCAACTGTGAACTGTATGTTAAATAGTGGATTAACCAAACAGCGATTAGATTCTGAAGATAAGCAGAATCTAATCGCTGTTTGTGTTTATTTAGCTAAGTGATGACGGACAATGGCTTTACGTAATTCTTCAATTAAGATTAACGGAATCGGGATGCTAAGGAGTAATCCCCAGTCACGGCCCGCAATTCCGGTCGTATTGAACAGTCCCTGTAAGACGGGGACGTACATTAAGAGCGCAATTAAGATAATCTCAAAGCCAATCCCGAACCAAATGCGGTGGTTACTGAATAAGCCAATTTTGAAGACTGAGGTCAATTGGGTCCGACAGTTGATAGCCGCGGCAATTTGGCAAAAGACGATGGCTGCTAAGGTCATGGTCGTTGCCATCACGTAGACGTTTCCACTGGTTGCTAAGGCAACGTGTGGCCAACCGTGTAACCAGTTAACGAAGAAGTAGGCGACGGTAGAGAGCACCGACGCAATCATGCCGTACCAACCAAACGCTTTCCAAACAATCGTCTTATTGAGAAGGTGGGCCGTACGGGCACGTGGTGGTTGATCCATGATTCCAGGCTCACTCTTTTCAGCGCCCAGACCAAGCGCGGGCAGCATGTCCGTTCCAAGGTCGACCGTTAAAATCTGCATAACGGTCAATGGGAGGGGAATCAGTCCCCGTGAGAATAAGAAGAGTACGGACGGAATCGCTTCGGGAACGTTACTGTTTAAAATGTAGAGCAGGAACTTTTGCAAGTTACTGTAGACGGTCCGGCCTTCTTCAATAGCTGCGACGATCGAAGCAAAGTTATCATCGGTCAAAATCATGTCGGCCGCGTCTTTAGCGACGTCCGTCCCGGTGACACCCATGGCAATCCCGATATCGGCTTGCTTCAGGGCGGGGGCGTCGTTTACGCCGTCACCGGTTGAAGCGACGATTTCGCCGTTATGCTGGTTGGCTTTAACGATGCGGTACTTTTGTTCGGGGGCGACCCGGGCAAAAATGACTTCGTGTTTCACTGCCGCTTGCAGGTCGGAATCACTCATTTTGGTGAGTTCGTCACCGGTAATAACGCGAACTTGGTCATCGTCAATCCCAATTTTCATGGCAATGCTCTTAGCTGTCAGGGGACTATCCCCGGTGACCATGATAATGCGAATGTTAGCGCGATGGCACTTTTCAACGGCATCGTAAATTTCTGGCCGCGGTGGGTCTGCCATTACGGTTAACCCAACGAAGGTCAAGTGTTGTTCCGTATTGGCAATTGTGCAATCGGCGCTGTCTGCGGGAAGCCCGTTTTGACCGTCAAATGGTCGGTAAGCGATGGCCATGGAACGCAACCCCTGAGCGGCGTAATGCCGGTTAGCGGCGTTGATTTTGGTAATATCTTCGTCCGTTAATGGTCGTGCGTGCCCGTTTTCTAGTAACTGATCACTGATGGCCAAAATACCGTCTAGGGCGCCTTTAACGTAAATAACGGCCCCCGCATGATCGGGTTGCATGTGAATCGTGGTCATGCGCTTACGGTCAGAATCAAACGGTAGTTCTTGCACCCGGGGATACTGCTTGTTGAGCTGGTCTAAATCTAAACCGGATTTTTGTGCCAGTACGAGGTGGGCAGCTTCCGTAGGGGTCCCGATAATCTTTGGCTTGGCAGAAGTTTCTTCTTGAATTTCAGTGTCATTGTCGAGGGCGGCGACCCGGATGACAGTTGCGAGGGCCGGGTGCTGAGACAAGTCGATTGGTGCTTGGTTAAATTGAATTTGACCGTTGTTGACGTAGCCTTCACCACTGACCGTATATTCGCGGTCGGGAAGCCAGACGTGGTTGATCGTCATTTGATTTTGGGTGAGGGTCCCGGTTTTATCTGAACAAATCACGGTCGTTTCGCCTAAGGTTTCCACGCTACTTAGTTCTTTGACCAGCGCGTGTTTTTTAGACATGCGGGTCACCCCTTGTGCTAGTGACAGGGTCACGGTTGGTAACAAACCTTCTGGAATGAAGGCGACAATCATGCCCAGTGCAAACACAAACGATTTCGCAATGGGGTAGTGGACAAAAAAGATAGCGGCAACGAAGAAAATTAATCCAATTAAAATGGCAATGAGAGAAATCTGCCGGGTCAAGCGGTCGAGTTCGGCGGTTAACGGTGAAACCGTATCTTTTTGGTGTTCCGTTAACGAGGCGATTTGACCGAATTCAGTCTGCATCCCGGTCTGGATAGCGACCGCGGTGGCCGTCCCGTTGACCGCAACGGTACCCGCGTAAACGACGTTTTGTTCTTCAAAGCGACCGTCACCCTTGGCATAGGTTGGCGTCTTGTCGACGGCTAGTGATTCGCCAGTCAAAGCGGACTCGTCAACTTGCAGGGCCGTGGCTTCGATAATGCGGGCGTCTGCTGAGATACTGTTACCAGCCTGAATGGTAAAGACGTCACCGGGAACGAGGTCGTCGGCATCGATTTGCTGGGTAACGCCGTGACGCAAAACGTGGGTATAGGTTGGCAACATCTTTTTGAGGGAATCCGTTGCCTTTTTGGCGGCGTGTTCCTGCCAATAACTGAAACAACCATTGATTAGGTTGACCGCCCAAATGGCAATCCCTAGTTCCAACATCCCGGTAAACATTGCGATGAGGCCACTGACCCAAAGTAGTAGGGCCATCAAGCTAGTAAAGTTCTTGATGAACGCTTTAAATTGTGAGCGTGACTTGGTTTGTTGAATTGTGTTGGGACCGACTTCTTCTAGTCGCTGTGCGGCGACGGTATCGGTTAATCCCGTTGGTTGCGTTTGTAAAGTTTTGTAAAACTGATCGACGGATAAGTGTGCTAATTGGTCGGTCGTCATCTTAGATTTAGACATCCTTTTCACTCCCGAAAACCGGCTAGAACAACTGTTGAAGCACGTGAAACGTTGTAATGACGTGTTGTTGACGGCTTGGTCGGTAAATGTATCGATTACAATTCTTAGAATAGTCCCATTAGTTCGAAAATACTACCATAAAATTCAGACGGAAATGGGTTGTTTTCAAACTGAGACGCTTTCGGTATAATTGAGACGCATTTATAAAATAGTGGGAATGTATCGGACAATGCGTCCGGTGCACCCACTGGCTGGTTCGTAAACTTCCCAGCATAAAAAACCAAGAACTTCACTTAATCGGAGGTAAGAAAATGAATGCAACTCGTAACGTCATCATTGACTGTGATCCGGGCATTGATGATAGTTTGGCGCTTTTATTAGCGTTGAATTCACCAGAATTAAACGTCGTGGGAATCACGACGGTCTGTGGTAACGTCCCGACTCACATTGGCGCACAAAATGCGCTGAAAATGCTCGATTTGGTCGACCGGTTGGATATTCCAGTCTACCTAGGTGCGAATCGGCCGTTAAAAGTGGCTTACACAAGCGCACAAGATACGCACGGTGACGACGGCCTGGGCAATAGTCATCTTCCCGAAGTCACCGCAGTGGGCCCGGCACAAGATGCTGTTCAGTTTATTGCGGATACCCTCACTGAAGATCCGACAATGTCCATTTTGGCGCTGGGGCCTTTGACCAATATCGCGCAGGTACTGCAACGTGATCCACAGTTGTTTGAACAAGTGGACCGGTTTACCTTGATGGGCGGTAGCTATTTGAGTCACGGTAATTGTTCTCCGGTGGCGGAATACAATTTCTGGTGTGATCCGGATGCCGCACAGCTGGTCTTTGATCAGATGCCGGTACCGATTCAAATGGTTGGCTTAGACGTGACCCGTAAAATTGTGCTCACGCCAAGTCTATTAGAATATATTCAAGCTATTAATCCTCAAATGGGGGTGCTGATTAAAAAGATCACCCGCTTCTATTTTGATTTTCATTGGCAGTATGAACGGGTGATTGGTTGCGTCATCAATGATCCGTTGGCCGTGGCTGCGTTCATTGATCCTGAAATTTTACACGGCTTTGAAAGCTTTACAACGGTGGCCGTGGACGGGGTCGCCCGTGGACAGTCCATCGTGGATGCCCATGACTTTTGGCATGAGCCAGCGAACAGTCAAATCATGACGAACGTTGACGTTGAAGCGTTCTGGCGCTTGTTCTTAAGGCGGGTCGCGGGCGCAACTGATCCTGATTTAACGCGGGTCCTACAACAACTTGGGGTGGCGCCATGCACAAAATAAAGACGCGGACCCTAACGTTATTAGCGTTATGCATTGCGCTAAACGTGGTTGGTGCCAATATCGCGCTCATGCTGAAACTCCCAATTTATTTAGATTCAATTGGGACGGTTTTAGCCGCGGCCGTTTTTGGCCCACTAGGCGGGATGCTAGTCGGGGGTGCGTCCGCACTGTTGGCTGGGATTACCGACCTATACGCCTTATTTTTCATGCCCGTTCAACTTTTGACTGGGTGCGTCGCTGGGTTGTTATACCGGCGGTTTAAACCGGGAACTTGGCGGTCTAACTGGTGGATGGCGTTGGCCATTTCACTGCCAGGGACCGTGGTCAGCACGCTCATTACGGTGATCTTATTTCACGGAATTACGTCATCGGGCTCCAGCATGCTTGTCCAAATGTTACTTGGTACCGGGATGAGCAAGGTAGCGGCGGTCTTTCTGATTCAAATTGCGACCGACTACTTGGACCGGTTCATCACGGTTTACGTCGTAGCGCTTGTTTACCGGATACTACGGTATCGGTTACCGCAAGCCAACTAAGGTAAACTAACTCAAAAATTTTAAATGGCATTTCAGACGTGTTAAACTTTCTGGAATGCCATTTTTGATTCGTAATAAAATGCCACGACTAGCAATTAATTGGGGTGAACCGCTTGACCCTGACGTGGCGTCACCCCTTATGCTAAGTCGTGTTGAAAGGAAGGGTGACCATGACATATCAGACAAAACAACTTGCTAATTTGGCGGGCGTCAGTGTGCGGACGTTGCGCTACTACGACCAGATTGGATTACTAAAACCAGCTTGGGTCGGGGCCAATGGGTACCGGTACTATGAAAACGCCCAAGTAAACCGGCTACAACAAATCTGTTTGTATCGTGCCATGCAATTGCCGCTAGCAGAGATTCAAAAGTTATTAGCGCAAACCACTGATCAGCAGGTTGTCGGCCTTCAACAGCAATATCAATCGTTACTGCAACAGCGGGAACATTTAGATCAACTGTTGACCCTAGTGCAGACGACGATTCGAACTCATCGGGAGGAAACAACGATGAATAATAACAATGATGAAGCGAAGTTTAAGGCGTTTAAAGCGGCTCAGTTAGCCCAAAATGAAGCACAGTACGGGGAAGAACTACAAGAACGGTACGATGAACCAATAATCGAACAATCTCAGACCAAGTACGCAAATTTGAGCGCAACCGACTATCAGCGGATGCAAGCCATTGAAGCTGAATTGGTGACGGATTTAACCGCATTGCTGCAGCAGCCGACGTTGGATGATGGATTAGCACGGCAAGTGTATCAGCTTCACCGGCAGTGGCTCAGCTTTACGTGGCCCCATTACACGGCGACGATGCACCGTGGCTTAGCTGATATGTACGTGGGGGATGACCGGTTCACTAAATATTATGATCAGCGTGCTGGCATTGGTGCGACGGCGGTACTGGTTGAGAGTATTAAAAAGTATGCGCAGGATTAAGTACTGCTATATCAGTATCTAAGTCCATGAAAATTAGCTACTTGTAAACTGTTCCGGTTGCCACTGATGATATGCGGTCGTGGGACCGGGGCTAGCCTGGAAAGCGGTCTAGCCCCTCGCCCAGAACACTCTTTGAATGACAGCTGTCCTGGACCGTCCGTGGTCTAAGTCCGGAAAAATCACCGGACTAAAACCACCTTCACGACCGATGCCATCAGTGGCAACCTTCGAGCATCCGACTAATGCTACATTTATCATAGACAACTTCCAGCTATGTTAAGGTTGCTATTAAAATTGACCAATTTATTTTAAGACAATCTTAGCGTAGCCGGCAGAACTAGCGGGCCGTGTCGGCACTGTTAGCTGGCGTTTTTTGCCAGGTTACAGTGCGGGGCGACTTGAAAGACTCGTCCTTTGAGGCTTTCAAGCGAGGCGGAAGACCGTCCTTTGTCTGTAGCTGACCCCACGGCCCACTGGTTCTGCCGGCGAAGCGCCGAAATAACGATAAATAGTGCCGCTGCAACGATTGAACTAGTTTTAGCACTTTCAATCTTTAGACAGTTAAAATAGTGCCGTGAATAGAATAATTACATTCTGTTCATAGCACTATTTTATTTGGTCAAACGTTGGCGAGTGGTATATTTAACTTAGTTAATCAGATTACTGAATTAAGGGGCTGGCAAGATGAATAAAGGACGGGTCGAAGCGTTTACCGATGCTGTGGTGGCCATTGTATTGACGATTATGGTATTGGAGTTTGACGTGCCGAATGAGCCGACATTTGCGGCCCTAGCGGAGAATGGAAGCTATTTGATTGCGTACTTGATTAGTTTCCTGTTTATCGGTGTGGCGTGGTATAACCACCATTACATGCTGACGTTAACGAAACATATCACGAAACGGATTTATTGGCTGAACAACTTTTGGATTCTCACGATGTCGTTACTACCAGTGTCGACGGCTTGGGCTGGGAAGTTTATTGATCAGCCACAACCAGAATTGTTCTATTTCATTATCTTTATCCTATGGACAATTGCCTACGCAATACTTTCACGTGCAATCGCACAGGCTAATGTGGCCGATCATCCTAAAATTGCGGCAAAGATTCAGGCGATGCCGGCTTATCGGATTCATGCCAATGTTTTTTTCTGGGCGATTGCGGTAATCGTCGTTTTTATGATTATCTTTGTCTGGCCACCATTATCCATGGTGTTTACGGTGATTGAACTGATTCTGATGGCGCTGCGTACGCCCGCTGACAGTGATAAGATCGCTGAGTAGTGAAAGCCTGTGCCAAGAGGCGGAAAAAGTGCCTTTTGGTGCACGTTTCGACCATCACAATAGGAAAAAGCCATTCGAAATTATTTTTTCGAATGGTTTTTTGAGTTTTGTACCTGACTTTTGTAAGACCAAATACTGATAGATGAAATGGGTGACAAAAGGGATGCGTGCTATTTTTCTGTGATAAGGGTCAAAATTTCCGTTAGTCTGTCCGGGTCATCTTACCATCTTCAATTTGATAGACAACGTCGCAGTTACTAATTAAGCGCTGATCATGGGTGACCATGACGATGGCTTTATTGTGGTGATGCGCTTCGTCAGCTAGTCGTTTCACAACGTCAATTGAACGGGGGGTATCCAGACTAGCGGTTGGTTCGTCGGCGAGAATCACACTCGGGTTGTTATAAAGTGCACGTGCAATGGCCACCCGTTGACGTTCACCACCGGACAATTCGTTAGGATAAGCATCCTTAACGTCGCCTAGGGCCAATTCATCGAGTAATTTTAAGGTTGCTGATTTCTGAAAGACACGGTGAGCCATTTTATCGACTAATTTGAACTGTTCAGTGACGGTCAAAAAAGGAATTAAGTTGGAGCTTTGAAGAATAAAGCCAATTTCATTAAAGCGGTAGGCTAGACGCTGTTTTTCGCTCTGTTGCGTCAAGGCTTGCCCGTTGAGGAGGACTTTGCCGCTAGTCGGGGTTTGTAGCCCGGCCGCAATGGTCAAAAAAGTACTCTTTCCGGAACCGGAAGGCCCAATGATGGCTATAAATTCTCCGGCGTTGACCCGAAAGTTGGCGTCAGCAAGTGCGGTGACCGCGGTATGACCATGGCCAAATTCTTTATTGATATGTTGTAATTCTAAAACGCTAGTTGACATATTGAGTCCTCCTTATCCGATGGCAACAACGGGATCGATTTTGGCAACGGTTCGCCAAGAAAGCAAAGCGCCGACGACCGCTGCGCCTAATAACGCCAAACTGTAAATACCAAAGGCTTGCCAGTTGATTACGAACGGCAACCCGGCCGGCATAATTTGTGCTAAGCCAACCGTGATGGCAAGGCCTAACCCGATACCAATCAGCGCCATGACGACACTTTGACTGAGTAGCGCAGCGATAATGTGGCTGGTTCCAATGCCTTGAACTTTCAAAACGCCAAACAAGGCTTGTTTTTGAAGGGTTAAGACGAACATGAAAATCCCGATGACTGCTAGGGCAATCACGAATAGGAAGTAAATCATGGTGTTTAGTGTCAGTTGTTCAGCGCTGTAACCCGGAAGGTTATCAATAAAAGTAGCAATGCTCATTCGTTGCAAGTTGCCATGATGAGCGGTTTTAAACTGACTCTTTTTAGTTACGAATGCGTTGATCGGTTGTTGTTTACCGGTCGTAATGGGACTGTTCTTTAAACGATTGATTGTTGACGTATCCGTGTAGACGGTTGGCGCAATACTGTAAGTGCTGCTGGCGTACGTCCCCACGATTTTAACGGTCCGTTTCGTTGTTCCAATGCGGACCTTTTGTCCAATGTGGTAGCCCTTGTCCTTTAGTGTTGCCGAAATTAATAACTGATTTTTGCCGTTGATTTTATGGCCGCTGATAACGGTAGGCATCAAGAAACTGTTACGGCTAGTCCCGAATGCGCTGGCCGTCGTTTTTAAGTGGTTGTTGCTTGTCCGCAACGTTCCAGACAAGTTTGATAGGGGCGCAACCGTGTTGCCATCAATATGTTTTTTATCAGCCAGCGTTAACTGTGAGGCAGATAACGTTTGGTTGGCGTTTTTATTCAGGTAAACGGTCGTCGCGTGCCACTGATCCACGGCTTGCCGGTTCCCGTTAGAAAGACCATTTGCTAATCCCGCTAACATGAAGACAACGAGGGCAATCAGCAGCAAAACCCCACTCAGTAGACTGTAGCGGATCTTTTCGTGCCGCATTTCCTTTAATCCTAGATACATGCTACGAACCTTCTTCCAATTTGACTTATCAAGTGATAAATGAATATTAGAAGCATAACACGCTTAATTCGCAAATTCAAATTTTTATTTATTAATCGATAATTTGAGCTTAATTGTTACGAACTTATCGGTAAGGCTGGTATGATAAAGTTATTGAATAGAGAGGTAGGTTTTATTGATGACTAAAAAGTGTTTTAACCACCGCGCAGCCATGATTGCGGGCGTTACTGGCGGAATTATCTCGGGTTTAGTTAAGTTGGGCTGGGAGAATATTTTGCCACCGCGGACACCTGAACGGGATCAAACCAATCCACCACAGCAACTTCTTCAACAAGTGGGGGTTCCTGCAAGCGTGACCCATGCGACTTATTCGTATTCAGGGCATGACTTACCGGTAGTTAGTTACATGATGCACTTTGGTTTTTCAACAACCTTTGCCGTTGCTTACAGTTTGTGGGCCAGAAAGCATCCGAAGGCCAAAGCGGGGAGTAGCGCGTTATTTGGTCTCGGTATTTTCAGTGCGTTTCATCAAGTGATTTTACCGGCACTGGGAACCATTCCCGCAGCTAAGGATCAACCCGCGACGGAACACGTTTCGGAAGCCCTTGGCCACGTCTTATGGATGTGGACCGCTGATTGGGTCAGCGCGACGGTTTATGAACGCTTAACAGCTGATAAGAAAAAAGCTAAATAATGATGATGAGGACGTTTCCGCCGACAGTTATTGGGTGGAAACGTTTTTTTACTTTAGTAAATTCTAATTAGGCTCTCATTTAATTAATGATTGTGCTAAAATATTAATATTGTTGCACAAAATCAGTGGAAATATTCAGTAATTAGAACGGGGCGAATGGGTTTTGAAAACAGAAACACAGATGAAGCGGTATCACCGGTTTTGGTTAAGTTTAGGATGGCAAATCCTGATTGGGCTAGTTTTGGGGATCGTGTTAGGGGTTATTTTTTACGGTAACCAAACGGCCATTACGGCGATGCAAAATATTGGAACGATGTTTATTAGTTTGATTCAAATGATCGTGTTACCAATCGTGGTAGCGTGCCTGATTACCGGGATCGCCAACATGGGTGACTTAAAGAAATTGGGTCGAATCGGTGGTAAGACCATCATCTATTTTGAAGTGATGACAACGATTGCGATTGCCTTAGGACTATTGATGGGTAATATTTTCCACCCCGGAGATTACATCAATATTCATCAGTTACACGCTTCTAATATTAGTCAGTACGTCCAGACCGCCAAGACGGTATCCCATAACGGCGTTTGGTCGACGGTCATGGGGATTATCCCGACGAACGTCTTCAAATCGTTATCGGAAGGTGACATGATTCCGGTCATCTTCTTCGCCGTGTTCTTTGGCTTAGGGACCGCCGCCATTGGTGAACAAGGTAAGATTATTTTAGACTTCATGAATGCCGTTGCCGAAGCGATGTTTAAAGTGACGAATTGGGTCATGCATACGGCACCGATTGGCGTCTGTGCACTGATTGGGGTTACGGTCGCACAAATGGGATTAAAAGCCTTGGCACCATTGGGTTATTTCATTATCCTAGCATATATCACAATGGCCATTTTTATTGTCGTTGTCATGGGACTAGCTGCTCGTTTGTTTGGTTTGAATATCTGGCACCTTCTGCGAGTGATTCGTGATGAAATGGTGTTGGGATTTTCAACGGCGAGTTCGGAAGCGGCCCTACCACGGATTATTGATAAAATGGGTAAGTTCGGGGTCAGCGAAGGCATCGTGTCCTTCGTGATTCCGACTGGTTACACCTTCAACCTGGATGGTTCGGCTATTTACCAATCATTGGCCGCGCTATTCTTGGCACAGGCGTACGGTATCCATTTATCACTAAGTCAACAGATTACGTTACTGATTGTCTTAATGATTACGTCTAAGGGGATTGCGGGTGTGCCCGGCGCCTCGTTTGTGGTCTTGCTAGCCACTATCTCGACCATTGGGGTTCCCGTACAAGGGCTAGCCTTCATTGCCGGAATTGATCGATTGGTTGATATGGGCCGAACCGTGGTCAACGTGGTTGGTAATTCACTAGCTGCGGTCATTATCGGTAAATCGGAACATGAATTTGATGAACCACAAAGTGAGCGCTACTTAGCGGAAGTCCGTGAGGGACACGTAACTAGTGCGGTTAAATAACTAAAGAATGAGTCTGAGCCTAGTAGCTCGGGCTCATTTTTATCACAAGCTAAAAGAAAAGTCTAAAATTGCCATTAACACTGTAATAGTAGTGATAGCCATACTTAAGTTATCCGCTTCGTCGGGTAGCCCTGGTGTGCTATGGGGGACGGCCCCAGCCGGAGTGCGGTCTGGAACCTCAATTCAAAGCCGACAACCCACGTCTTTGAATTGCCTCGCAAGATTGGCGGAAAATTCGCCCGCCATTCTTGCCGACGCAGCACACCAAGGCTACCCGATTGCGCTAAAAACAGTCTTACTATTATTACTATCGGATAATCAGAGGTCGTCAGAGGTAACCGGATTGTCTTATAAGTGGCTAATTTGTATTAGTCTAGATACTGATACAATAGTAATCAATTTCTAAATTTAACTTTTAACCTTAGTCACAAACTAGTCATATGGAAATGAATAGGGGGAAATATCGTGCAACCTGATTTAACGATTGGTCAGTTGGCGAAACTATTTGACGTTCCCGTTGCTACATTACGATACTACGATCAGATTGGTTTATTGACGCCGGCTAGGGTCGATCCGCACAGTCATTACCGGTATTACGAAACGGAACAATTTGAACGGTTAAGCACGATTAAGTATTTTCGTGCGTTGGGTCTGCCACTGGACCGCATCGCAGATTTTTTTGCAGCCCGGCAATTGTCGAAGTTGGAGGAAATGTTGACGGATCAGCAGCAAACGGTTCGTCAGCAGTTACGCACACTATCGGCAATTGATCAGCGAATCCAGAATCGATTGGCGCAAGTTCAAACGGCTCAAAGTGCGGTGATGGCGCAAACCGAACTGGTATGGTTACCATCCCGAGACATGGTGGTGTTTGAGCAGACGTATACCCCGAAGGATGACATTGAGCTAGTCATTGCCAAACTCCGGGCCCAGTACGGCCTAACAGAAAGTATCTTCTTGGGCAAAATTGCGTTACTGCTAGCACAAAAAGACTTATTAGCTGGTCAGTTTAGCTATTACGCGGGGGTCTGCCTGTTATTTGAAACGGGGGAACCAACCCCTGGTGACCGAACACAGCTACCAGCGGGGCACTATGCCCAGTTAACTTTTCACGGGACACATGCGGATGCCAGCTCGTATTACCGACAACTATTAGCGGATTGCCGCCAACACGGCTGGGTCGTTAGCGGTGACGCCATCGAGCTAGCATTAATTGATTATGGGATTACGGATGACTTAGACCAGTCAGTGACCCGAATTCAAATTCCAGTTACTGTTGACTCTCAAGCTACTTGAGACTTTATAATGGGAGTATAAAGTTTGATGGGGTGAAGTGATGATAGGAACGATTTTTAACGTTGGGATGATCCTAGTTGGTTGCACAGTTGGGAGCTTGTTTAAGCACGGTATCAAACCCGCGTACCATGAGATCTTGATGCAAGCACTGGGACTAGCGGCGTGCATGATTGGAATCAACGCGGTGGTGCAGCACATGCCGCAGAGTAAGTACCCGGTCTTGTTCATTGTGAGTTTGGCGCTTGGTGGGCTCATTGGACAGGCGTTAGATTTACAGGGCCGTTTTGACCGTCTCGTGGGCCGGTTTTCAAGTGGAAATTTGTCGGAAGGCTTGGCGACGGCGGTACTACTATATTGTATCGGGTCCTTATCAATTTTAGGGCCCATTGAAGCGGCACTTAAACACGACTATACGTTCTTGTTTACGAATGGGATGTTGGACGGGATTACGTCGATCGTACTGGCATCAACGTTCGGGTTTGGAATCGCAATCGCTGCGGGAGTCCTGTTTGTCTGGCAAGGCTCGCTGTACGTGTTGGCACTGGTATTGCAGGGTGCGTTAAGTACGGCAATTTTAAATGAAATCACCATTGTTGGGGGCATTTTAATTCTGGCGTCCGGGTTAGGGCTACTGAAGATTAAGCAGATCAATACGTTAAATTTATTGCCAGCGCTGTTAATTCCACCATTGGTCATTAGTGTGTGGCAACTATTCTAGAACTTTTATGACTAAACTAAAAAAAGCATGATTTCCGTAAGTTAGTTTACGGTAATCATGCTTTTTTGGTTTAGTTAGCTAGGTGGTGTCGTTCACGGAACTCGCGCCGGTTACGTTCCAAATGCTTGTGGATTTTTTCAATCAGCAGTTCGTGTGCAGCGGTTGATTTGCAAGGCATCGCAGTTTCTGGAAAGCGGACATCGATATTGATTGTATCTGGTGTAATCGCCGTTTTAGCAGCTAGCGCGATGGCGAGGCTATCCGGTGTGTGTTGGTACATGAGGTCATTGCGAATGGCAAATTTAATATTTTGCTGGTTGGCAAGTCGAACGTAACGGTTGAGAATGTCTTGATCCAAAAGGCCGTGTAGTAGCAGTTGATAGTCGGGGTGCGCCGTCATTTCTGTTTGAAATGCGTCGGAGTAATCACGAGTCAGTGCTTGGGTAAACGTGGCGCCCAGGTCGATGCGTTCGTGAAACGTTCCCAAATTACGGTGCTGTTCGTCGGGATGCAGTACCGGAGTACCAAACATAGCGGATTGGAGGTGCTTATCCATTTGCTCATCAGATAAAGACATGGCGGTCAGTTCCTTTCAGAATATGAAGTGTTATTACTATCATTGTAGTAAAGAAACCGGTTTTATCAAACAAAAATTTTCTAAAAATGTTTAACGCTTCACAATTAAGCAGGCCAAAAACGTGTCATCCTTGATTTTATAAGTAACATTGAGCTGTTTATTTGCTAACTGTTCAATGCTAGTTAGCCCGTAGCCCAAGTGTCCGGGTTTCGTCGTGAAGCGACTTTTAGAAATGCGAGCTAAGTCGACGGTATCATTAGCTGGAAATTTATTTTGAATTCTAAAGGTCACGGCTGCCGTCGTCGTTTCAATGGCTAAATGAACTTGATGATCAACCTTGGTAGCAGCATCAATGGCATTATCCAGTAAGTTACCTAAAATTCGAACAAGCTTGACCTGGTCCGTTTCTGGAAGGTCAACGGTTTGGAGAATCGAAATTGAGAGTGTGACGCCGAGACTGGCAGCGGATTCGTACTTGGAATAGATTAAACCGCTGAGCGCCGGAGCGTGCAGGTAGCGTAATTGTTCGGGTGCGCTGGTCGCTAATTTTTGATCGTTTGGGAGGACTTCGTGTTCAAAGTAATGTTTGAGGCCGGTCATATCGTCTTTTTGGATATATTGCGACAGGCTGAGCAAAACGTTTTGATAATCGTGTTTGAAAAGGTGTAATTCTTGATTGCGGTGACTGAGGAGGATGTTATATTGAGAAACTTCTCCGAGTAGCTGAGCATCAGATAGCCGGCTATTTTTGCTGCTGACTAAGTAGAAACTGACGATACCAAAAATGACGCTGGAAGCCACGGCAACGTACATTTGTGAGACGACGGATAGTTCCATAGCGTAAGCGTATGCCAGAATGTAAAGTCCGTAACAGAGAAGCACTAGTAAGTAGTCGCTGCGGTCAATTTTAACGTGCTGAAAGAAATCAGCTGCCGCGGAACGGATAACTAGGTGGTGGGCCCACAACCCAATTAAAATAATGAACGGTAAACTGAGTGCGACGGCGTAAAATAAGTCCAAGTTAGCCGCAAAGACTTTTAGGCTAAGGGCTTGCCGTAAACGCATTTCGAGCGTAGAACCCATGATAACCTTGACTAAACTGCCTGAAAGTCCGCCGACTAAGCGCTTAAAGGCATTTAAAAAGACCACGATGGGTAGCGTTAAAATCCACTTAGTATAAAGAAGTCGGGTGCACATGACCGTATTAAAGATCGTAATCGGGACGATCCAGAAAAAGACAAGTGGGACGTGTGGGAAAAGGGTTGTTGCGACTTGAGCAAAAACAGCACCAAAAATCACCAGACCCGTCCAGACAGTGGCAATTCGCCAAGTCAGAAATTCACGGAAGGCTAACATCAAGATCAGCATTTCGTACGTGCCGGAAAACAGCGATAAGATGTAAATCAGTATCTGCAAAAGATTCACCTCGTAAGGAATAATAATAGCCAAAAAAACAGTTTGTTAATTGACATTACTATCATAAAACAAATTCTAATTATTACGAAAGAAATTTTTAATTTAAGCGGAAAAAGTAGGAACTGGATAATTAATAATGTTTGGTTAACAGGTACAGGCACAGC
The DNA here is from genome assembly GCF_036246185.1 of Lactiplantibacillus paraxiangfangensis. Classification (NCBI taxonomy): domain Bacteria; kingdom Bacillati; phylum Bacillota; class Bacilli; order Lactobacillales; family Lactobacillaceae; genus Lactiplantibacillus; species Lactiplantibacillus paraxiangfangensis. Next base: position 5,058 of record NZ_BTPW01000017.1, on the reverse strand, counting down.
TTTTAAAAATGATAGCTGTGTGCACCTCGATTCTAGAAGGTTATCAAATTAAATACAAAAAATAATGACAGGAATGATTTAACCGTAAAAATTGGTTCCTGCTAGGCGCAGTAAGCGGGAGAAAAATGGGTGCTTTTTTTATTGCGTCAGAGCGGCTTAATACTTAAAAAAGCTAAGATTCTAAAGGTGTTTTTATTAATTAGTTCATGGTATGATACGCATTGACTGTTAGAACTTTATTGTTCAATATTTTAAACAAGGAAACGGGTGGAAAGTGAATGCCAAGACATTTAAAAAGACGGCAACGACGACCATGGTCGTTGATCCTGATTGTTGTAGTGCTTTTTGGGGTCATTGGCTTTACAATTACGCAGGGGTCGGACTGGATCGACGCATCGTTTGCAACTAAGCGGTCATCAGCTAAACCGACTGCAAAAGCACAACCACAAAAGAAAGTTAATCAGGTCATGCTCGATGTGCCACTAATTAATCAAATGACGGCACCGAGTTTGTATAATGGTTGTGAAGTGACCTCATTAGCGATGATGATGAATTATGACCACATTAATGTGACTAAAAATCAGTTAGCGGACCAATTGACTAGTGTGCCTATCACTTATGACAATGGGCAACACGGTAATCCGAATTATGGGTTTGTTGGGGATATCAATGGTAATGATCCCGGCCTAGGGGTTTACCATGGTCCAATCTATAAAGTTGCCAAAACACAAACGAGTCACGTTAAAGATTTGACGGGGGCTAGTTTTGATGACGTGGTCAAGCAGTTGGAAGCCGGGCGCCCGGTTTGGACGATTACGACGGTTGCGTTTGCGCCGGTTAGTTCAATGGAAAACTGGCAGACACCACAAGGCCCAGTCAAGGTGACTTATGATGTACATAGCGTTGTCATTGTTGGCTTTAATCGTGCAAAACAAAAAATTTACATCAATAATCCTTATGGTGAAAAACAGCAGGCCGTTGATTGGCAAAATTTCCAGGCTGCTTACAAGCAGATGGGACAACAGGCCATTGTGCTAACTTTAAAACATTAGAAGGCGAAAAGAGTGTGCCAAAAGGCGGTTAGTTTGTGAGCATTAACGTGGAATCAGCGATTATTCCTGGGTTTGGAATGGTCGTTGATTCCGGGTTAAGCGGAGCAAATTGCCTTTTGGCCCACGTTTAGACCATAGCAATAGCAAAATCCATTCGGAAATCCTCTGGATGGATTTTTTGTTTTGCCCCAGACTTTTTTTGTTGTAATGGGAATTTGTTAACAAGCTGTAACTTAATTGCAATCGAATTGAAGTCGTTTTTCACAAAAAAAGCGTTTATGATAAAAGAGTATATAAATATTAAAATAATCATGAATAGATTAACTGCTCTGGTAAGCTTAGTTGCCGTAAATTCTGATAAATTCAGGTATTGCCATATATATTTTGATATTATAGTATAAATGCGGTCGTGTACGGGGAACGGTATTATAAGTTGACCTATACCGGGGACCGCTGGTGAACAGGGGCACAAGCAACATCATTGTTCAGTGTTTGTAAAAATAGGGAGGACATTTTTTATGGATTTTAAGCGCAAAGTTAAATTAGGTATCGCAACTGCCACCGGTGCGCTGGTGTTAGGTTTAGTTGCCGTACCATCAGTGAACCACGTCTTGCACGCGGCTTCTAATAACGTTAGTTCGGTGAGTCAAACGGCTGCACCAACGAATGTCAAGGCGACGAATCAAACGGTCAGTGCGAAGAGCGCTAGCGGGACCAAGTCAAATTATAGTGTTAAGTACGTCAAGGCTGGCACTAACGCAACCACTGCTACATACAAAAATACGGACTATAACACGAAGAGTGACGCCAAGGATCAAGTGAACTATCTTGGTGCGACCCAGGGTGATACGGTTAAGTTGGATAATGGTGAAACGGCAACGGTTCAAGGAACAATGGGCCGAATTTACGTTCACTGGAATACCGGTAACTGGTCCGTTACAACGATTGCCAACACGGAAGACGTTGCTAAAGATCCAGCTAAGTTTGCCAACCAAGTTAATAATCAAATTCAAAAACAAGATTTAACGGATAAGAATGTCACGAATGGTGCGGTCACGGTTTACAACCAAAGCCAATCAGGACAAGCCAACTCTGTTAAGTGGCAAAAAGCGGACAAAGTCTCACAAGTTCAAGGACAACAAGCAAATACGGTCATCAAAATTGCGGCGGATGCCAAAAACTAGTCAATCAATTCAGCTTAGGCGTTAGGCCTAAGCTTTTTTGGTCCCTTAAAACGTGATTGACTTTTAGCATGGTAGTGCTTATCATGTTAGATAATAATTAAAAGTAGTGATCTTTAATTAGTAGTGGCTGACCCAACAGTTAAGCGACTCGGTGGATGGTGCGAACCGAGCTGTGGTTAGACATGAATTACATGAAGTGAACTGCCAATCGGCCGGATGATTTTCGTTATCAATCAATGAGCGATCACGTTAAGCGTGATAACTTGGGTGGTAACGCGGAAAAACTCGTCCCTGTTGTATAGACAGGGACGAGTTTTTTGTTTTATTCGGACCTTAACTTAGGAGGAAAACAGATGAACATTATTGACGATTTAAAATGGCGCGGCGCAATCAATCAGCAGACTGATGAAGCGGGGCTTAAGGAATTAACTGAAAAGCAGTCAGTATCATTGTACTGTGGGATTGATCCAACTGGTGATAGTATGCATATCGGGCATTTGATTCCCTTTATGATTTTGAAACGGTTCCAGTTGGCCGGTCACCATCCATACGTGGTTGTCGGTGGTGGGACTGGTGCCATTGGTGATCCTTCGGGTAAGAACTCCGAACGGAAATTACAAACGATGGATCAAGTTAAGCATAACCAAGACGGTCTGAACGCTCAGATGCACAAGTTGTTTGGTTCTGACGAAAACTTCTCAATCGTGAATAACTACGACTGGTTATCAAAAATCTCATTATTAGACTTTTTACGTGATTACGGGAAGTTGTTCAGTGTGAACAACATGTTGAACAAAGAAGTTGTGGCAAGTCGTTTGGAAGTTGGTATTTCATACACCGAATTCACTTACCAAATTCTTCAATCCGTGGACTTCTTGCACCTTTACCGTGCAGAACACGTGCAGTTACAAATCGGTGGTGCTGACCAGTGGGGGAATATCACGGCCGGAACGGACTTGATTCACCGGTTAGAAGGAAACGATGCAAAGGCATACGGTTTAACGATTCCATTACTATTGAAGGCTGATGGTACGAAGTTTGGGAAGACGGCCGGTGGTGCTGTTTGGTTAAATCCTGAACGGACGTCACCTTACGAATTTTACCAATTCTGGATTAACCAAGATGACCGTGACGTGGTCAAATACCTCAAGTACTTTACGTTCTTAAGCCATGAAGAGATTGATCGGTTGGCAGAAACGGTGAAGACTGCGCCTGAAAAACGGGAAGCACAACGTCGCTTAGCTGAAGAAGTTACGGAATTTGTCCATGGGAAAGAAGCCGTCGTGGAAGCTGAAAATATCACTAAGGCGCTATTTACCGGGGATGTTCAGAACTTAAACGCCGATGAAATTGAACAAGGCTTTAAGGGTGTACCTTCTGCAGACGTTACTGCTGAAAAGCAAAACATCGTCTTGTGGTTAGTGGATGCAACTAAGTTTGAACCATCACGGCGACAAGCACGTGAAGATATTCAAAATGGTGCAATTCGGATCAACGGCGAAAAGGTCACTGACTTGGATGCTGAAATTGATCCAACGACAGCGTTTGACGGTAAGTTCGTCATTGTCCGTCGTGGGAAGAAGCGTTACTTCTTAGCACGCGTTAAATAAAACTAATGTTTAATTGGCTGGACCCTTGGTGGTTCGGCCTTTTTTGATGTTTTAATGCTGATTTGTAGTAGAATTAAAACATCGATGGGGACGTTGTAGTGAAGGGGCATACTAGAGAGGATGAGTCATTTGGCAGGACAACGGCATCAAAAGGTTACCACGAGGCTAGTCACGACTTTGGGGATTTTAATTGCAGCAACGGTTGTGATTTCCTTGTTTTTCCATATTCCAATTCCAATGACGCACGGCTATATCAACTTGTGTGACGCGGGCATTTTTATTGCGGCGTTACTATTTGGTCGACGTGGCGGTGCAATTGTAGGTGGCGCTAGTGGGCTATTGTTGGACTTGTTATTAGGATATTCGCAATATATGATCTTTTCATTAATCGTGCACGGACTGGAAGGCTGGGTTGCTGGACAATTTGGTGCGGGCCAGCGCAAGGGACGTCAAGTCGTCGTTTTGGGGGTAGCGGTCGTTGTGATGGTAACGGGGTACTTTATTTCTGATTCAATTATGTATACCGTGGCAACGGGGTTAATTGGTATTCCAACGAACTTGATTCAAGGTGTCGTGGGCGGTTTGATTGCTTTTCCAGTGGTTGCTCAAGTTAAGCGTCACGTCAAAACTGAATTTAATGCTTAATGTAGTAGTCTGGTGAATCGTGCTAGGACTGCGATTTCAGGAACTGATCAGGAGTGGTCAGTTCCTTTTTATATGAAAATAAGCATATCTGGTTGGGCATTTTTACATAATTATGAAAAACAGCGTAAAAAATCATTGACAGTTTCGCATCGGCTTGGTATATTAGTAAACGTTGTTGCAACGGACAACGATCAGTTAATTAAAAATTGTTGTTGACAATGATTTTGTTAATTGGTATGATTGTTCTCGTTGTCACAAGACAACTTATCGTTTGAAGCCGTGTTAATTAACTTGAAAAAAGTTGTTGACGGTAAGCGCTTTAAATGCTATGATGATTAAGCTGCATGAGGGAAACCGAAGCAGTCAATTAGACCTTTGAAAACTGAACAAAGTTTCGACAAATCAAATGTGTAGGGTCTCTTGATCTTGTATCAAGAGCAAAAAACATTTGCGAAGTCAATTCGTGAAAACAATTAATAAATTTGAACCAACTTTTTAAATGAGCTTTTTTAGAACTCATCATTAATTTGAGAGTTTGATCCTGGCTCAGGACGAACGCTGGCGGCG